>JALOBD010000199.1 GCA_023228445.1 Sphaerochaeta sp.
CGGGTGGGCCTCTATGTGCCCGGCGGCAGTGCGCCCTTGGTCTCCACCGTCCTGATGCTCGCTATCCCGGCTCGCCAAGCCGGGTGCCGCTCCATCGTCCTCTGCACCCCACCCAATCGAGCAGGCGCAATCGACCCGGCAATCCTCTACGCCGCCGATCTCTGTGGAGTGAAAGAGATCTACAAAGTCGGTGGCGCGCAGGCCATCGCCGCCCTCGCCTATGGGACTGAGACCATCAAGGCGGTGGACAAGATTTATGGGCCGGGCAACAGCTGGGTCACCGAGGCAAAGAGTCAGGTGGGATCGTCGGTGTGTGCCATCGACCTGCCGGCAGGCCCGAGTGAGGTGATGGTCGCTGTCACGCCTGATGCCGACCCCACCTTTGTCGCCGCCGACCTGCTCAGCCAAGCTGAGCATGGAAGTGACAGCCAGGCGATGCTGGCAGTCTGTGGAGACAAAGAGGCGGGCTTTGCCTTCATCGACCGGGTGGAGGATCACATTGGACGCCTGCTGAAGCGCCTCGACCGCAGCAGCGAAGTGCGGGCAAGTCTCTCTCACAGCCGTGCCTTCGTGATCCCGAGTCTTGAAAGGGTGGCCGATTTGATCAACGCCTACGCCCCCGAGCATCTGATCATCGCCCTCGAAAACGAACGGGAGGATGAACGCCTCCTCTCTTTGGTGCACAACGCCGGTTCGGTCTTCCTTGGGCCTTGGTCGCCGGAGAGCAGCGGCGACTACGCCAGCGGGACCAACCATACCCTGCCCACCGCCGGATGGGCACGTTCGTACAGCGGCCTGTCGGTCGATTCATTTGTGAAGAAGATCACCGTCCAACGCCTCAGCGAGGCGGCGTTGCGCGATTTGGCGCCGACGGTGGCAGCGATGGCAAATGCCGAGGGTCTGGGTGCCCACCGCCTCGCAGTCGATGTGCGATTGGAGGAGAGATGATAAAAAACCTGATACGGACCAATATAGCGAACCTGACCCCCTACTCAAGTGCGCGCAATGAGTTTACCGGGGAGGCGGAGGTCTACCTTGACGCCAATGAGAATTGGCAGGGCTTTGTCTCTTTTGAGAACGCCAACCGCTACCCGGACCCCCAGGCGACGGCCTTGCGCAGGAGGATCGAAGAGGTCCTGGGCCTGCCGTTTGCACACACCGTCATCGGCAGCGGTAGTGATGAGCTGATCGACAACCTCATCCGCATCTTCTGTGAGCCGGGACGGGATAGCATCCTGGTGATGAACCCCACGTACGGGGCGTATCGCGTCTTTGCCGATATCAACGATGTGGCGGTGCACTCAGTCGATTTGTTGCCTGATTTCCAGATCGACCGTGGTGCCCTCACCCAGTTCCTGGAGGATGAACGAAGAGAGCGCGAGAGCGGACGGCTGAAGGTCCTCTTCATCTGCTCTCCGAACAACCCCACCGCCAATGCCTTTGCATTGGAGGAGATCGCGCACATCTGTACCCTCTTTGACGGCATCGTGGTCGTCGATGAGGCGTACCAGGACTTCAGCACCAAAGAAAGTAGTGCCACGTTGGTGGGGCGCTATGAGAACGTGGTGGTGCTGCGCACCCTCTCCAAGTGCTGGGGCCTGGCCAGCGCCCGGGTGGGCATCGCAGTGGCAAGCGAGCAGATCGTCGCGTTGATCGCAGCGATGAAGTACCCCTACAACGTCGGAGGTCCTTCGCAGGCGTTGGCGTTGGAGGCACTGGGAAAGGGTGAGGAGGTACGCGCAGGTCTGGCTGCCATCATCAGGGAGCGGGAGCGGCTGCAAGCGGTGTTGCCACAGATTGCCTGCATTCGCTGTGTCTATCCCAGCGACGCGAACTTCCTGTTGGTTCGAGTCGATGATGAGCGTGCGCTCTACCGGTTCTTAGCCGAGCGGGGTATCATCGTCCGTGACCGCTCCACCCAGACCCACTGTGCAGGGTGTTTGCGCTTCACCGTGGGCAGTAGTGAGGAGAATGAGCGGCTCTTGGCCGCGTTGAAGGAGTACAGCAATGGCTGAGCGAGTCTTGTTCATCGACCGTGACGGGGTCATCGTCGAGGAGGGTCAGATCGATACCTTTGAGAAGATCAAATACCTGAGCGGTGTCTTCGGTGCGCTGTCAAAGATTGCCTCAAGCGGACTGTGGTATCTGGCCATGGTGAGCAACCAGGATGGGGTGGGCACCCCCTCCTTTCCTAAGGAGGAGTTTGAAGGCCCGCACAACCGGATTCTCGATACACTGAGGGGCGAGGGCATCGTCTTCGATGCGCTCCATATCGACTACTCGCTACCGCAGGACCACTGCCCGGGGCGCAAGCCCGGTATCGGGATGCTCGGCCAATACTTTACCCAAGCCTACGACCTGGCCAACTCGCTCGTCATCGGCGACCGGCTCACCGACATCGAGCTTGCCGAGAACCTGGGATGCAAAGCCATCTGGTATGCACCGGAGGGCAGGAAGGAGGAGCTTGACGAGCGCCTTGCATCGGTGTGTATCCTGGTCAGCGACAACTGGGCGAGAATCGCCTCCTTCCTCCTCGACGACGAGCACCTCGCCCCGCGAACGGCCACCGTTGAGCGCAAGACGAAGGAGACGGCGATTACCCTTACGCTCAACCTCGATGGCGGTGGTCTTGGCACCATCGATACCGGTCTTCCCTTCTTCGACCACATGCTCGAGCAAGTCAAGCGTCATAGCGGGTGTGACCTCACCATCAAAGCGACGGGGGATCTGGTAGTGGATGAGCACCACCTGGTAGAGGATGTGGGCATCGTCCTCGGCCAAGCGTTCGCTACGGCGCTAGGGGATAAGCGAGGTATCAGCCGATACGGCTTTGAGGTGCTGACGATGGATGAGGTGCTCGGTGAAGTGGCCATCGACTTCGGCGGCAGGCCGTATCTGCAGTGGCGCGCCGCTTTCAAGCGCGAGTACATCGGTAACTTTCCCACCGAGATGATCGAACACTTCTTCAAGTCGTTCAGTGACGGGGCAGAGGCCAACCTCGCCCTCAAGGTAAGTGAGGGCAATGCCCACCACCAGAGCGAGGCGCTCTTCAAGGCGTTTGCCCGGGCCATCAAGCGTGCGGTGCACCGAAACCCCTATTCGACGGACCTGCCGTCGACCAAGGGGGTGCTCTGATGGACCTGATCGTTGCCATCGACATCATCGACGGAGAGTTAGTGCGACTCAGCAAGGGAGCGTACGAGACGCGGCAGACGTATGGCCTCGACCCGGTTGAGGTGGCCAAGGAGGTGGAGGGGGTGGGGCTCTCACGCCTCCACCTCGTCGACCTCGATGGAGCGAAGGCGGGCAAGATGCAGAACCTCAAGGTTTTGGAGGCCATCGCGAACAAGACCAGTTTACGAATCGATGTGGGGGGAGGAATCCGCACCGAGGAGGACCTGGCCTCAGCCTTCAATGCCGGGGCGGCGATGGCCAACCTTGGCTCAATCGCCGTCAAGGAGCCGGAGGTGGTGTATGGATGGATCAAGACCTATGGGCCTGAACGCCTGATCCTCGCTGCCGACAGCCAGGATGGGATGGTCAAGAGCGGGGGGTGGCTGAAGGAGAGTGCGCTGACCCTTGAGGCGCTCATCGATGGGTATCTCACCCGTGGCCTCATCCACGTCACGGCCACCGACATCAACCGGGATGGAATGCTCAGCGGCCCGAGCACCGATCTCTACCGCTCTTTGATGAAGGGACGCCCCTCGATGCGCTTGATTGCAAGCGGTGGGGTCTC
>JALOBD010000014.1 GCA_023228445.1 Sphaerochaeta sp.
ACTCCTTGTCCCTGTAAGACGGTTTTGTGTGAACCCTACTATAGAGATTTTCCCCGATAATGTACAGTCCTCAGAAGAGATGGCGCCATCCGATGCGCAGCCATTGGCCAACCTGCTGCGTGGCCACGCCACCCAACGGGCTGCCCTCCTCGGTCATGAACGGCATATAGGAGCCTTCGATGAAGAGCACCTCACCCTTGCCAAGGGTCTCCCAGCTCAGCGAGAAGAGGAACCCGAGGGCAGGGATATACCCCTCACTCCCCCTCCAAGCCACGCGCCCTGCCAGCCCCAGGCCGATGACCAACGGATTGAAGCGCTGGATGCGCCAGGCGACATTCACGCTTGCCATGGCAGTGGTGAGGTCGCCAGAGAGGAGTGGCAGCGAGAGGGAGAGGTTTTGCTCAACAAGGCGCGTCATGTAGCCGACTTCGACACCACTGGAGACCAAGCCCTGGTTCACGCCCACATAGGCGCGCGCCGAGAGCGGCAGGAGGGTGAACGAGAGCAGGAGCGCCAGCAACCACCATCTACGTTTCACGGCGGTGTACCTCCTCGATGATCAAGGCGGCGACCTCTTCGGCTTGCAGTGCGGTGGTGTCAATGACCACGTCAGCGATGGAGGTGTCGTTGTTGTCGATGGAGTAGAGGCGCTTGTATCGGGCGCTGTCGCGTCTGTCCCGATCGACGGTCTCTGCCATCCGCTCTTCGATGGTACCCCCTTCACGCTCGGCGATGCGCCGTGACCGCTCCTCGATCGTTGCATCGAGGAAGATCTTCACATCAGCCTCCTTGAGCATCCAGATGGCCAGGCGGCTACCGAGCACGCACCGTTGGTGGGAACGGGCCATCTCGACTTGGCGACGGTCGACCTCCAGATCGAAGGTGTCGTCACGTTCGGCGAGCCTGCTGAGGTGCCAGAAGTCCAGACCGCGTTCCTCAGCCAGGGTCCGGAAGGTGAAGTTGATCATCTCATACCCCAGGGCCTCTGAGACGAGGCGGGTGACGGTGGTGTTGCCACAGCCACTCTTGCCACTGATTGCAATGCGCATACGCACCTCACTCGATGTTGCGAACTTGTTCGCGGATATTCTCAAGGCCGTCCTTCATCCGGACCACCTGCATGTTCAATTCGACCATCTGGCTCTTGCTACCGATGGTGTTGATCTCCCGGTTCATCTCCTGGCAGAGGAAGTCAATGCGCTTGCCCACCGGCTCATCACTCTCCAAGAGGACAAAGTACTCTGCCAGGTGGGCCGCGAGGCGCTTGATCTCCTCATGGATCGAGTACTTGGCCAACAGCACCCCAATCTCCTGCAAGATCCGCATCTCGTCCCACCCCTTGTCACCGAGCAATTCATCGAAGCGTTGGATGAGCTGCGCCTTGACCAGCGCCTCAAGCTCGTCGGCGTGGGCCGCCAGGATGGCATGCCCCTCCTCGATGATAGTGCCCAAGCGGAACAAATCAGCCTTGGTGGAGGCGCCTTCACGTCGCTTGGACTCATCGAGCTGGGCCAGCGCCACGGCGAGGGTCTCGAAGAGGAGGCAGCGATAGCGCTCGCTGTCGCTGCTGCGGGTAATGGTCAACACCCCCTCCTGCAAGAGGTAGTCGGAGAGGGAGATTTCCAACGGGTGCGATGAGGCCGATGCGATCTGCTCGAAGGCGGCTGTATAGGCGCGCACTGCCCCTTCATCGACATGGACGCTCATATCGCTCTCCAACACCTTGAGGCGGATGTTCACGTCGATATGACCTCGCTTGGCGACCTCGGCGATGGCGTTGTCGATCTCGATCTCAAAGGGAGCGAGGGCGTAGGCGATGTTACGGTTGATCTCCAGAAATCGATTGTTGTAGGACTTCAGCTCCACCGAGAGCTGTATCGTCTCCCCCATCGACTCACAAAACCCATAGCCGGTCATGCTCTTCACATCTTGCTCCTTCTCATCTGGGCGATTCGGCCAGCCAGCTGGCGGTTGTTGCCCGCACCCATGGTAATGCACACCGCACCCTCATGCAACCACGAACAGGCGACAGCGATCGCCTCATCATCGGTGCGTGCATACCGCACCCGCCCGGGCCGGATGGTGGCAAGCCGCTCATAGAGGGCGTATGCCGGATCTTCCCCGCCTCTATCGCCACGCGCCGATGCGTAGGTGGCTTGGATGACCAGGTACTCGATATCGCTCAATGCTGTGACGAAGTGGTCAAAGAGGGCGCGGGTACGGCTTGCCGTATGGGGACAAAAGAGCACGACCTTCGCCCGGTCACGATAGCGGCGTGCCACTTCACAGAGCAATACCTCGATCTCGCGCGGGTGGTGGGCGTAGTCGTCGAGGTAGGTCACCCCACCCTCCTCGCCCATCACCTCCAAACGACCTTCGGCACCACCAAAGGTGGTCAAATGGCGAGCCAGATTCGCCACCACCGTAGGGAGCACCTCCTCGCTTACAAGCGCTGAGTCATCGAGGTAGAGTGTGGGGGGGTCTTGGTCGAGCACCATCGAAGTGGCCAGGACAAGGGCGCCGAGGTGGTCACCCACCAACGCCGGCGCATCGACGACCAGGGTGAACACGAGATCTTCAAAGCCGGTGAAGGCGTACTCTCCCACTGCTCGTTTCTCTATCCCAAAGAGTCCGTCGGCGGTAAAACCGTACCCGATGATGGTCAAGTCGGCTCGCTTGGTCTCAACGACAGCGATGAGGCGGCGCACCATCGCATCATCGCTGTTGTAGATGAGGATGCCGTGCCTCGGTATGCGAAGGGCCAACGCCTCAAAGCTCTCAGAGACCGCTTCGATGTCTCCAAAGTAGTCGGGGTGGTCCCAGTCGATGGTGGTGATGAGCATGCCACGCAGGTGGTAGGAGAGGAAGTGATCTTGGTACTCACACCCCTCGAAGAGGGCGACCTGGCTTCCCCAATAGGGTACCCGATCGACCGTTTGCTCCCGACTGCCGTAGAGGGCGTAGAAGGGAAATCGTCCCCTGCTGCCGTTTGACAGCAGGTGCGTAGCAACACTGACGGTGGTGGTCTTGCCATGGGTGCCGACCACCGCCCAACTCTCCTGTGCCCGAGTCAGCCGGGCAACGAAGGCGGGGTAGTCGACCACCTCCACTTCGCGCCTCATCGCTTCTCTGATGATGGGGACATCAGCACCATAGGCGCTGCTGTGGATCACGAGGTCGAGACCATCGGGCAGCAGGTCGCCTGCAAAGCCGTGGTCGACATCAATACCATGGGCTTCGAGGGTCGAGTCGGTGACAAAGCGCTCGGCACTGTCACAGCCTCTGACAGTGTGGCCCATCGCTTTGAGCAGGACGGCAAGGTGTGCCATCCCCGTCCCCTTGATCCCTACCAGATAGCTTCTCACAGCGCCTCCCCTCACTAGAGTGTATTGCAATCGAGGTCTTGTTTCTATCCTTTTTGGCAGATCATTACCCCCTTGGCTTATTGTAGGAGCGCAGGCCCAACGGTGCAGCAAGTCCAGAGGAGAGGCCACACACTCCTCTGTCACCCTGAAATGGAGCCAACCGAAGGGACAAAAAAAAGACTGCCACTGTGGACAGTCCTTTCAATGGGGGGCCTTCTCAGGCGGAGGCTGCTTTCTTGATACGGGCATTGCAGGGCTTGCAGACCTTGGCCTTCTCGCCATCGAGGGTCACTTCGTAGAGAATCTTGACCCCGGTCCGTTTGCAAGCGGGGCACTCACCGCGTCCACGGTTGTACTCACCCCTGATCCCACTGCCTCTATGTGCTTTGGACATATACGCTACTCCTTACGTCGTCAAACTTCGTACCGTTTGAATATATCGGGGCGCCCAATCTCTGTCAAGGGGAGGTTAGAGCTCTACGGACATGGAAACGGCAAGGCGTGAGTTGCTCGGTGCGCTTGTGTTGACATACCAGGCGGTCGGGTATTCGTAGGAGACCAAGAGGTTGACGTGGGCAAACTCACCAGCGACTGCAATCGAGTGTCTGCCATCCTTGGCAGAGAAGCGGATCAGATTGCTCACTTGGTATTTGGTCTCACGGTAGCCGGTGAGCAGGGAGACCGACCAGTCGGGCAAGAGCTGCAGGGTCAGCGCGACCCCTGCGCGGACCTCACGCGCTTCGTCACTGCCCAGATTGACCAGGTCGAGCGCCCCTTGGATCCGCAAGAGGTGGAGGTCGTTGCTCGCTGTGTAGATGGGGCTTGAGAGGCTGAGGCCCCAGCTGAGCGTCTTCAAGAGCGAGTCGTTGTCCAAGATCAGGGGATCTTCACCGGTAGAGTAGGCAAATTGGCCGGCCATCACCCCCATGGCGATCCATTCGTAATCCAACAAGAGCCCCAGGCCGAAGCTGATGGACGAGAGCTCTCCGACACTCTCGTACCGGGCGATGGCACTTTGGATGAAGTAGTCGAGCAGCAGCTGGTCGGCATTCACCACTACCTCACTGCGGGTATTGGTGGCAATCGCCTTGGCACGGACCCCCAGGGAGAGGGGACCTCTGCCATACGCCCAGTCCAGCTCAAGGAGCGTCAGCTTGTCCCCCCGGTACGTGCTGTGTGAGCCGTGGTCCACATGCTCCTCGAGGACCGACCGGCTCTCAATCGTCAGCGCGAGGTTCTTTGCCATGAACGTAACCGACCCATCCGCCTGGGGGCGTTCGAAGCGAAATGGTCGCACATGGCCGGCCAACTCATCGCCAAAGCCGATGGTACCAAGAAACGTCCGTTCGGTGCGCGAGGCGAGGCCAAGGAGCGCCGGGTTGGCGAAGAATGAGTCCGCCCCAAGGCCCAAGGCAAGGCCGGCACCACCCATCGAGCCGGCATACTGGCCATGGCCATCGAGGGCAAGGGCGGGAAGGCGGCTCAACAGTGCCGCGAGGGTCAGTACCGCCAAGACGACTGCTTTGTCGAAGCGACTCAATCTCATAGGCCCAGCATAGCAAATAGGACGGCAAAACACCACAGGGAGTTTGCAAAGCGGGGCGGGTGAAGTACCATAGGATCATGGGCTCACTCCACTACCTGCTCAACGCCTGCTCAATCGCTGTCGACGGCCACCTTGACCTTCCCATCACCGCCGTCGTGCAGCACTCCTCACACGCCATAGCGGGGGCGATCTTCTTCGCCTTCGATGGAACACATACCAGCGGCAGGACCTGGGCACGGGAGGCGGTGGCCAATGGGGCGACCGTTGTCATCGCAGAGCGTCCCATCGAAGGCCTCCCCGTCCCCGTCATCACCACCGACCGGATTCGATCGGTCTACAGCCGTATGTGTGCCGCCTTCTTTGGCAATCCGCAGGACAAACTGACCATCATCGGGGTCACCGGCACCGACGGCAAGTCCACCACCTGTGACTACCTCCACCAACTTATGCTGAGGAGCGGCCTTCGCTGTGGCTTGCTCTCCACCACCTCCCTTGACGATGGGACTGCCAAGCGGGCCAGCCCCCACCGCCAGTCAACCCCGGAGGCGGACCAGCTCTTCGCCTTCCTCGCCCGCTGTACCGCCAATGGGCTGGCCCACGTCATCGTGGAGTGCACCAGCCATGCGCTGAGTGCAACCTTCGACCGCCTCGGCCCGATTGCCTTCGATGCGGCGATCGTGACGACGATCAGCAGCGAGCATCTGGACTTCCACCGCTCTTGGCACGCCTACCTCGACGCCAAGCTCAACCTCGTGCGACGTCTGAAAGAGCACGCCCTCTTCATCAGCAGCACCGAGAACCCCGCCCTCGATGCGTTCACTCATCAACTCGATCCCTCCATCGAAGAGATCATCGTGGGCCGGGACTTCCCCTACCGAACCGAAGCCCATGGGTGGGACGGGGTGCTCATCGAAGCTGAAGGTAAACGGGTGCAGTCGACAGTGCTGTTGCCAGTCCTTGCCACCAATGCCCTGCTCTCCCTGGTTACAGCACGGAGAGTCAGTGGGTCAGCCATCGACCTGTCGACCTTGGCACACATCGAAGCGGTGAAAGGACGGATGGAGGTGGTACCCAATACGCTTGGCATCATCGCCTGCATCGACTTTGCCCACACCCCCGACTCCTACGCCAAGCTCTTTGCCTTCGCCGCCGGCGCGCACTCTGGCGGAAAACTCATCGTTGTCATGGGTGTTGCCGGAGAACGTGACCGGAGCAAGCGCGCTCATATGGGAGCTATTGCCTCCTCACACACAGACCTTCTCATCATCACCGAGGAGGACCCCAGAGGTGAGGATGAGGGGCAGATCACTGCCGATCTGCTTGCCGCAGTTGGTGAAGGGCATGCGAGGATCCTCCAGATCCCGAAGCGACGGAGCGCCATCGCCGCGGCTGTCCACGAGGCAGAGCCTGGTGATGTCATCCTCTTTTTGGGCAAGGGGCACGAACGTTCCATCCAGCGGCGAGGGGGGACCATCGCGTGGGATGAGCGGGCCGTGGTTCGGTCGGCACTACACAAGAAGGAGCGGATACAATGCAGGTAGCACTCATCTACGGCGGCAGGTCAACTGAACACGACGTGTCCGTGGCAAGTGCCAAGAATATCTACAGCGCCATCGTTGATCGTGGCCATGCAGTCACCCTCATCGCCATCACCCTTGAAGGGAGGTGGTACCTCCAAGACGATGGGGTGGAGGCAGAGATCGATCGTGCGCACGAGATCACCCTACGAGCGGGCGTGGGCGCATATGTCGATGATCGCCCCCTTCCCATCGATGTGGCCATCGCCCCCACCCACGGTTGGGGCGGCGAGGATGGCTCCCTCCAGGGGCTGTGCACCCTCTGTGCCATCCCGTTGGTCGGCTGCGACACCCTCTCCAGTGCCGTGGGGATGTACAAGATGGTCGCCCAGGAGCTCTTTGGTGTCCACGGTATCCCCACTGTCCCCACCGTGTTGATCGGACAAGACGATATCGTTGACGAGAGCCTCCTTGGGCACGCCATCGAACGTCTCGGCCCACACCTCTTCGTCAAGGCGGAGAGTTCGGGCTCGTCGGTGGGGGTCACTGCGTTAAGGAGTGCCGAATTTCCCGCCTTCCGTGACGCCATTGCGCTGGGCAGGCGGTACAGCGAGCGCGTCTTGGTCCAACCCCACGTGGCTCGGCTCATCGAAGTGGAGTGTGCCATCTTGGAGCGGCGCGATGGGACGTTGGTGGCCGCCGGACCGGGGAGGGTCGTCGACCCAGGAGCCCGGATGGTGGGCTTTCTTGACTACCATCACAAGTACACCGCAACAGGCGGCGCGTATATGGAGGTGCCCACTGGCCTTGGCATAGGGGTGGAAGAGCAGATCAGAGGGTGGGCAAAGGCGGCCTTTCGGGCCATCAAGGGCAGTGGCTACGCCCGGGTTGACTTCTTTGTCAGTGACGGAAAGATTGCCCTCAATGAGATCAATACCGCTCCTGGCATGACGGGACAAAGCCATTGGCCCGTTTTGATGGAGGGTGCCGGCTGGCCGCTCAGTGCGGCAATCGACGAGCTCTTGTACGGAGCGCTCAGGCGCAGTGCCCGTGAGAGCGGGCGCTCCTATACCCCACCAACGCCATGATCGAGCCGGTATACTTCCATGTCGACCTCGATGCCTTCTACGCGGCAGTCGAGACGCTAGACCACCCTGAGTACGCCCAAGAGGTGCTGGTCATCGGTGGCAAGAGTGCACGCTCGGTAGTCTCAGCGGCGAGCTACAACGCACGCTCCTACGGAATCCACTCGGCGATGCCGATGGGCCAGGCGTTGCGCCTCTGCCCCCACCTCTTGGCTGTCCCTCCACGAATGGAGCGGTACAGCCAGGAGAGTCGGCGCGTGATGGAGATTCTCCATCGCTTCTCCCCTTCGGTGCAACAGATCTCCATCGATGAAGCGTTCTTGGATATGAGCGGCACCGCCCGCCTCTTCGGCCTGCCGCGCGAGGCCGGCTTGTTGCTCAAGAGGACGGTGAAGGAGGAGACCGGCCTCATCATCTCGGTGGGTATCGGTGCCAACCGATTGATCGCCAAGATGGCCAGCGACTACGACAAGCCCGACGGGCTCTGTCGCGTCTCCCCCTCCAAGCACCTCGCCTTCATCGACGCGGTTGGGCTGAAGAAGTTGTGGGGAGTGGGCAAGGTCACCCAACGTGCCATCGCCGCGGCAGGCATCACCTCGACCGCTGAGCTTCGCCTCTGGGAAGAGGAGCGCCTCAAGCGCCACTTCGGCAACTCGATGGGCCACTTCCTCTACCTCGCAGTCCGCGGCGAAGATCCCGGCATCTTCAGCGAGGAGACCAAGAGCCGATCGATCTCCACCGAGACGACCTTCGGCGACGACATCGCCAGTGAGGAGGTCCTCCACCAAGTGCTGTTGTCGATGAGCCACGAGGTGATGTTTCGGGCCCTCGATGAGAAAGTCATGGCCCGTACGGTGGCCATCAAGGTGCGCTACCCCGACTTCACCACCTATACGGTGCAGACCACCCCCACTGCCCCGATCCTCAGCGCCAGCCAAGTCTACGAACACGCCAAGGCCCTCTTGGCCCAAAAGTGGAAGAGAGGCACGCCCATCCGCCTCATCGGGGTAGGCCTTCACCAAGTCTACGATGGGGAGCGACCGCTGCAAGAGGAGCTCTTCGAAGATCCCCACGAAAAGGAGCGTAAGCTCGAGCAGGTGGTGCTCGAACTGCAGAAGAAGGGTACCCACGTCTTCAAGGCGGCAAGCCTGAAGGAGCAGCAGTAGCGTCCCACTCCTTCGATCTTCACTGGAGTTCTGGAGAGTTTTTTCTCTGTTGAGAAGAAACCGACGTGGCTGTTGGCGGGGCACGATACCCACTGGTGCCAGGATTTCTCTCTCCCTACACGCTCTGTGCGGTGGTGCGCCTCAAGAAGAGGGTGACCGTCAGCGCCAACAGGACGAAGAAGAGGCCCTGGAGGCCCACCATCCACGCCAAACCCACCAGGTGTGCCATGAGGCCGAAGAGGGGTCCGGCGGTGGTGCTGCCGACGTAGGCGGTGGCCATCTGAAGGCCGATGACCCGTCCGCTCTCCTCGATGGAGAAGCGCCGGGGCGTCTCATGGATCAGGCTGGGAAAGATTGGGGCACACCCCAGACCAATGGCCAGGAGGGCGAAGATGGCACTCGTTGCATTGGAGAGGAGCAGCGATACGAGACCCACAGCCATGATGACCAAACCCGAAGCGATGAGCTTGGAGTTGGAGAGGCGCAGGCTGACAAAACCACTGACCATCCGCCCGACGGTGATGCCCAGGTAGAAGAGGGAGCCGTAGAGGGCGGCGGTGGACGCCTCGACGCCCTTGACCTGCACCAGATAGCTGACCGCCCAGAGGCCGGTGGAGGCCTCGATGAGGCAGTAGAGGAAGAAGGAGGAGAGGATCAGGGCGAGGCCGCTCTTCCTCACGCCCCTGCGCTGTCCATCCTTTGTCCTTCTTGCATGCACCGGTGCTTTGTGCCTGGCGAAGAGCGGCAACGAGAGGAAGAGGATGAGCACCAAGACGGCCTGGATAGCGCTGATGAGGCGCCATCCGCTGCGGTAGGAGTGGCCGAGAAAGAGGGTGAGGGCCATCAAGGCGGGTCCACCGGCTGCCCCGACCCCCCAGAAGGAGTGCAGCCAGTTCATGTGATGTGCCTTGTAGTGCAGCGCCACATAGTTGTTCAGCGCCGAATCGACCGACCCGGCTCCAAGACCGAGGGGGATGGAGAAGAGAGCCAGTGCCCACAGCGAGGTGGAGACCGAGAAGCCCCAGAGGCCGAAGGCGGTCGCCGCCACGCTGACTGCGGTGACCGGACCGGTCTTGAAGCGGGCCACCATCCGATGACCCACCAAGGCACTGAGCACGGTCCCGATGCTGGTGATGGCACTGAGCACTCCGGCATCACTGATGGCCAGACCCAGATCGGCATGCATCAACGGCCAGATGGAGCCGAGCACCCCGTCAGGCAGCCCGAGGCTGATGAAGGCGAGGTAGATGACGATCAGCAGTGCCATCAGAAGATGAAGACGGCGACAATCGCCAGGGAGAGGAGAATCCGGTAGCCACCGAAGAGTGAGAAGTCATGGCTCTTGATGTAGGCGATCAAGGCCTTGACGACCACCATCGAGACAGCAAAGGATGTGATGAAGCCCACTGCCATGATGGCCCATTCAGTGCGGTTGTAGGAGAAGCCCAACTTGATGAGCTTGAGCGCTGAAGCACCAGCCATGATCGGGATGGCCATGAAGAAGGAGAATTGGGCGGCTACCGCACGGTCCAGGCCGAGGATGATACCCCCTAAGATCGTCGAGCCGCTGCGGCTGGTGCCGGGCACCAGCGCCAACGTCTGAAAGAGGCCGAGCAGGATTGCATCGCTGTAGCTGATGGCCTTGAGGCTCCGTACCCGCCGCGTTGCCCTGCCCAGCGGCCCCTTCTCCAAGAAGATATAGAGTACCCCGTAACAGAAGAGGGCGCTGGCGATCACCGTCCAGCGTTGCAAGTGGGTCTCCAGGTAGTCATCGAGCAGGAAGCCGAGCACCGCTGCAGGGATCGTTGCGATGATGATCTTGGTCCATAGAAGCCAGGCCGACCGTTTGGCTGCTGTATCCTTCTTTGCTCCAAACGGCCAGAGGGTGGACCAGTAGAGGATGACGATGGCCAGGATTGAGGAGAGTTGGATGACAATGAAAAAGAGCTCCCTCGCCCGGGAGCCGAGACCCACGTGCAAAAATTGGTCCACCAAAAGCAGGTGGGCGGTCGAGCTGACCGGTAGCCATTCGGTGATTCCCTGCACGAGGCCGAGCACCACCGCCTTGAGAAGTTCGCTCATTGCATCGCCCTCCAGTTGGTACAAGTCTAGAACAAACTGCCGGTCTATACAAGCTGACAAAAGCCTCCGCTCCCTTGTGCTGATTTGACGCAAATGGTAGATTTGCCATGGAGGGGTGTGTGGCACTGAACATCGTCTTGATCGAACCGGAAATCCCGCAGAATACGGGAAACATCGTACGCACCTGCGCAGCGCTCGGTGCAACGCTGCACCTCGTCCATCCGTTGGGTTTCTCACTGGACGAAAAGCACCTCAAGCGTGCTGGACTCGACTATTGGCCCAAGCTGATGCTGGTTGAGTGGCCCGATACCGCCACCTTCTTCAAAGAGAAAGGGGGAGCACACCTCTACTACTTCACCACCAAGGCCCCTCGCTCCTATACCATGGTCAACTACCCCGAGGAGGTCTACTTCCTCTTCGGCAAAGAGAGTGCCGGCCTCGATGAAGCGTTGCTTGCCCAGGCACCTGAACGCTGTCTCCGCATCCCGATGCGGGAGGAGATTCGCAGCCTCAACCTCTCAAACAGCGTGGCCATCGCTGCCTACGAGTGGGAGCGCCAACGAACCTTTGAGGGGCTACAGCAGAGCGGCGCTCTCAGCCGCCTCGCCTACAAGGAGATATCATGAAGCGGATCGGAATCATCGGAGCCGGAACGATGGGAAGCGCCATCGCCCGGAGCCTGGGGGACGGAGTGCTCGTCTATGACAACCAGGTGAGCCAACGTGAACGTCTCAGCGGTACAGCGGGGATTGTAATCGTCTCCTCGCTCGACCAACTGTTGGAAGAGAGTGAGACGATCGTGCTGGCGGTAAAACCCCAGACGTTGCCCTCCCTCTACCCGACCCTCTCGTCACACGACAAGCTCTGGATCAGCATCGCCGCCGGCGTCTCCCTCTCTCGCCTGAGGGTGGGCTTGAAGAGTGAGCGCGTAGTGCGCCTCTTGCCCAACATCGCCGCACGCGAACAGCGGAGCGTCACCGCCCTTGCAGCAGGACCGGCCTGCCCTGCCGCTTGTGTCTCTCAGGTGAGTGCCATTGCAGCGAGCTTCGGTACGGTCATCCCCTTGGAGGAACACCTCTTTGATGGGTTCATCGGGATCAGTGCATCGGCGATCGCCTTCATGTTGGATTTTGTCCATGCGTTGGCCATGGGTGGGGTCGGGGAAGGTATCCCCTACCCCCAGGCCCAGCAGATTGTGAGCGCGACGATGGGCAGCACCACCGCCATCCTCGATTCGACGGGTCGCCATCCGATGGATCTGGTCAGCTCAGTCTGCTCAGCCGGGGGAACGACCATCGAGGGGATGGAGGCATTGGCCGACGGAGCCTTCGAAGCTACCGTGATGGCGGCGGTGCACGCCAGCGCCGATAAGAGCAGAACCATGGAGGCTACGGCCTCGGACCATATCACCAGTGAGGACACACCATGATAGACCTACGAGAGCTGAAGGAGCGCAAGAGCGAAATCCTGGCCAACATCAAGGCCCGGAACATGAAGATCAACCTCGATGAGATCATCGAACTACAGGAGCACCGTTCGACCCTGCTGCAGCAGACCGAAGCACTGCGCGCAAACCGCAATGAGAATGCAGCCAAGATGAAGGGCAAACTCACCAACGAAGAGCGTGCCGTCCTCATCGAGGAGGGCAAGGCGCTGAAGGAAGAGATTGCCGTGCTCGAAAGTGAGCTGCGGGCGGTGGAGGATGAGTACCTGCGCCTCGGGCGCACCATCCCCAACTACGCTCACCCCGATGCCCCGCTGGGCACCGACGAGAGTGATTATGCAATCTTGCGCCACGTGGGAAGCCCGCCTCTCTTCTCCTTCACACCCAAGGACCACGTTGTCCTTGGCGAGGAGTTGGACCTCATCGACTTTGACACCGCCACGCGGGTCAGCGGACCGAAGTTCTACTACCTCAAGCGTGAGGCGGTGGTACTGCAGATGGCCCTGGAGCGCTACGCACTTGACATCACCCTCAAGCGGGGCTTCACCCCCTTCATCACGCCGGACATCGCCCGCGAGGAGATCCTCTTGGGCATTGGCTTCAACCCCCGTGGCGAGGAGAGCAATATCTATACCATCGAGGGGATGGATGCCTGCCTCGTGGGAACGGCGGAGATCACCCTCGGTGGCTACTACGCCGGCCAAGTGTTGGACAAGAAGGACCTTCCCATCAAGATGACCGGTTTGTCGCACTGCTTCCGCCGTGAGGCAGGGGCTGCCGGACAGTACTCCAAGGGGCTCTACCGGGTCCACCAATTCAGCAAGCTCGAGCTCTTCGTCTACTGCCTGCCCGAGGATTCGGAGCAGCACCACAGAGAACTTTTGGCCATCGAAGAGGAGATCTTCAGCGGCCTGGGCATCGCCTACCGGGTGGTGGACACCTGTACCGGTGACCTCGGAGCTCCAGCGTACCGTAAGTTTGACATCGAGGCGTGGATGCCTGGGCGCGGTGAGAACGGCGAATATGGGGAGGTCACCTCGACGAGCAACTGCACCGACTACCAGGCACGAGCCCTCTCGATCCGGTACAAGGATGATGATGGGAAGAACCACCACGTCCACATGCTCAACGGCACGGCCATTGCACTGAGCCGGGCCATCGTGGCAGTGCTGGAGAACTACCAGAACGAGGATGGGTCGATCACGATTCCGCCGGCCCTGGTCCCCTACACCGGCTTCGATACCATACAACCAAGGAACTGAGGAAGGATATGAGAACGAGTGCACTGATCACTGATTTCTACGAACTGACCATGATGCAGGGCTACTGGCTCAAGAGCCACAACCCCCAGGTCGTCTTTGAGATGTTCTACCGAACAAACCCCTTTGATGGGGGGTACGTCCTCTTTGCAGGACTCAACGACCTGATCGACAAGCTGGAGAACCTCTCTTTTGATGAGGAGGAGCTCTCCTACCTGGCCACGCTCGGAATCTTCAGGGCAGAGTTCCTCGACTATCTTCGCTCCTACCGTTTCAGCGGCGACATCCATTCAATTGCCGAGGGGACGGTGGTCTTCCCCAATGAGCCGCTGCTGCGCGTCCACACCTCACTCATCGACGCCCAGCTGCTCGAGGGGCTCTTGCTCAACACGCTGAACTTCCAGAGCTTGATCGCCACCAAGGCCAGCCGTATGGTGCTTGCCAGCGGCGGTGGGGCGGTGCTCGAGTTCGGCCTCAGGCGGGCACAGGGTAACGACGGCGCCCTCTCGGCAAGCCGGGCTGCCTTCATCGGCGGTACCGCCATCACCAGCAACACCCTCGCCGGCAAGATCTTCTCCATCCCGGTCAGTGGCACGATGGCCCACTCGTGGGTCATGGCCTTCAACAGCGAGCTGGAGGCGTTTCGCACCTACGCCGAGCTCTATCCAGGCTCGACAGCGCTGCTCATCGACACCTACGACACCCTCGGTTCAGGAATCGACAATGCCATCATCGTCGGCCTCGAGGAGCAGAAGAAGGGTCACTCCATCTCGGTGAGAATCGACAGTGGCGACCTCTCCTATCTGCCACGGGTGATCCGAAAACGCCTCGATGACGCAGGGTTGCACGATACGAAGATCATCGTCTCCAACGACCTCAACGAAGCGATCGTGCAGACGCTGGTCCATGATGAGGTACCCATCGACGTCTGGGGTATCGGTACCCACCTGGTCACCGGTGGCACCCACTCCTCGCTCAACGGCGTCTACAAACTCGCTGCGATGGAGCGTGGTGATGGCAAGATCATCCCAACGATGAAGATCTCCAATAGCTATGAGAAGACCACCACTCCGGGCGTCAAACAGGTATGGCGATTCTACGACGCGGAAGGGGGAGCGTTGGCGGACTTGGTTGGCATCGAGGATGAGCTCATCAAGGACGGCCTCGACTACACCTTCTACCACCCCTTCGCCGAAGGTGACTACTTTGAGATGCACAAGGAGCGGTACGCCCGCTTTGAAGCGCTCTTACAGCCGGTGATGAGCGGCGGCAAACGCTTGGGAGAGAAGCCAAGCCTCCCTGACCTCCAGAAGCGGGCGAAGGAGAGCCTCACCCACTTTCACAAGAGCTACCTCAGACAAATCAACCCTCACATCTACAAGGTCTCCCTCACCGACCACCTCAAGCGGATGAAGATGGAGAAGCTCATCGCAGAGCGCAAGAGGAGCAAGGAGGGAGCACCCTCCTAGAGACAGCGCCCGATGGCATTGGCCAGCACCTGGGCAAGGTGTTGGCGATGCAGGCTGTTCGTCAGGCGCCGCGCCTCATCTTCGTTGGTCAGAAATCCCAGTTCCACCATCACTGCAGGCATACGGCACTGGTTGAGCACCCACAGGTCCTGCTCCTTAACACCGCGGCTTCGAGAGGTGACCAGCTGGCCTGCCAGCGTCTCCTCGAAGATTGAAGCCACCACGAGGTTGCGGTTGTTGAGCAGTCGGTTGAGTTGATTCTGTGAATGGGAGGCAAAGAGGTGGATGTTGGAGAGCGGGGTCGCTTCATCGAGGAGGACCACCGGCTTGTCCTGCCTCTTGGTCAGCACCTCAAATCCATTGGCTGAAGGCGCATTGGCACTGTTGATGTGGATTGAGACAAAGAGCGCCCCCTTGGCACCCCAATCCAAGCCGGCGGCGATGGCACTGCGTTCAGATAAGGAGAGGTAGACATCGCTTGAGCGGGTCATCACCACGGTCAGCTCGGGATGGGAGAGGGTGAGCAGGACCGAGAGGCGCTTGGCGATGTCGAGTGTCAAATCCCGTTCATAGACCACATGTCCGACAAAGGGCCAGTTGTACGATGCCCCTGGATCGTGACCGCCGTGGCCAGCATCGATCACCACCGTCCCCACCGGCAGTGAAAAGGGGTCTTGGGCAGCGAAGGCTGGGACAAGACACAGGCATACGATCAGTGCAATGATGGCGCTCCTCACTGGTGGGCCTCCGTTGGCCAGGAGGCGACCAGTGACGCGAAGTCTTCCTTCACCTGCCACCTGAGGCGCTGCTTCACCTCTCCGTTCCACACGGCTCTCTCCAAAATCGCCCGTTTGGGCTTCTTGAGGGCGATGGTACCATCCCGCTTTTTCTTGTAGGAGAGCGCCTTGGTATAGCAGCGCAGATACCCACTCTTTTCACTGCGATCCTCAATGACCGACTCGCGCTCGATGAACTGCATCAACAGTGCGCTGGTTGCAAGGACTTGGTGTCCTGTCATCGCTGCACGCAGTCCCCAGTCCAAGAGCTGGTAGTAGTCGCTTTCGATACGCTCATCAAAGCCCCTGATGCGCTGGAAGACCGCCCGATCGTAGATGGCCAAGCCCAACAGTGGATAGAGGGTACGTGTTGTGCGACCCTCATCGAGGATGGGGAAGTCACTCTCGGCATCGATGCGCGTGCCATCGCTCTGTGGCCTCCTGATCGAGGGGACGACCTCTTTGTGGGAGTTGGCCACCACACTGGCCCATGCGATACGGCTGACCCCCTTGGCGAAGAGGCGCTGGCCATCGAAGCGGGCCAGGTAGAGGTCGCTTCGGGTGATGAGAAAGTAGTTTGCCCCACACTCGTTTGCCACGGCGTTGATCTTCTCACCGAGCGTCGCCCACGTGGTGAAGTGAATGAAGCTCACATCCGGGCAGTGCTGGGCCAGGTCATCGATTCCACGCTCGGTCACGACAAAGAGGGTGTGGTTGAGGTTGGCGCGGTACCACGCCAATGCCTCAGCAAGTTGCTCCTCGGTACCGTGGTCAAGGATGGCAACGGCAAGCTTGGCCCGCCTTTGGTGTTCGCTCTGAGTCCGGCTGTGTCGTACGCGGTACTTACTGGCCATCATCCAACAGCACCACGTCCTCGGGGCGGAAGATCATCGCCTTGTGCCCGCTTCCCAAGAGCGGGGCCACATCGGCGCTTGGATGGCCGGCAACCGTGGCGATTTCCGTCGCATTGAGGTAGACGGCAGCCTTGGCAAAGGGCTTCTCCCCGCTTGCATAGACCTGTACGACATCCCCCTCGGAGAAGACTCCGTTGACCTTGACCACGCCGCTGGGCAAGAGGCTCTTCCTGCGTAAGATTGCCTCCTTCGCCCCTCGGTCGATCTCGATCGAACCGAGGTGTGAGTTGTTGAGGATCCAGCGCTGGCGCTGACTGAGGCGTTTGGCCGGGTGGATATAGGTACCCAATACCTCCCCGTCCAGCAGACGCAACAGCGCGTCCTTCTCATAGCCACTGACGATGATGGTACCGCAGCCGGCCACCGCGGCGATCTTGGCGGCGAGCAGCTTGGTCTTCATCCCCCCGGTGGCATGGGTCGACCCTGCCCCACCGGCATAGGAGAGGACCTCGTCATCGAGGACTTTGACCTCGCCCAACAGGCGTGCCGACCCATCCTTTCTCGGGTCGGCGGTGTAGAGGCCATCGATATCGGTGAGGATGATGAGCAGCTCGGCATCGATCTTGCTGGCGACCATCGCACTCATGCGGTCATTGTCGCCGAAGGCGGTGCCGATCTCTGCAGTACTCACCGTATCATTCTCATTGAAGATCGGCACAACGCCGAGCTCGAGCAGGGTGGAGACGGAGTTGCGTAGGTTCACGTAGGTGAGGCGGTTGTTCAAATCCCTGCGGGTGAGCAGGAGCTGGGAGCAGAGCAAGCCATGTTTTTTGAAAGAACGGCGCCACGATGACATCAAGAGCGGTTGGCCGATGGACGCACAGGCTTGCCGCAGCTTCACCTGCTTCACCGTGCCGGTGAGGCGGAGCTCCTTGGCTCCCAGACCGATGGCACCACTGCTGACCAACAAGACTTGGTAGCCGCGCTTGTTGAGAGTGGCAATCTGCGCACTGATGGCATCGACGCACTCCTCGTCGATGCCGTCCCTGCTGCTGAGCAGATTGGTGCCGACCTTCACCACGATGCGGTGGACTTGGCTATGGTCACGCATGGTCGCCTCCTGCTGGCAACAGTTCGATGTGGGTAAATGCCCTGGCCCCCTCACCGGTGTAATCGGCGACGATCTGGCCACTTCCCTCAAGAAGATACTTGGTGCTCAGCAGCCCCTCCATACCCACCGGACCGCGGGCGTGGATTCTCCCGGTGGAGATGCCCACCTCTGCACCCAAGCCGAAGCGGTAGCCGTCGGCAAAGCGGGTGGAGCAGTTGACAAAGACGTCGGCGCTGTCCACCTGGGAGAGGAAGGTCTGTTTTGCCTCCTCATCGGCGGTGACGATGGCATCGGTGTGGTTGCTGCCATAGCGGGCGATGTGGGCAATGGCCTCATCGAGGGAGTCGACGATGCGGATGTTGACCTCCATGGCCAGGTACTCGGCGTCATAATCCCCGTCTTGGTAGGGAACGCAGTCGATGAGGGCGGCTGTGCCCTCATCGCCGTGAATGACCACATCCAACCCAAAGCGCTGCTTGAGCGCAGGAATGAACGCAGCAGCGATGTGCCGGTGCACCAGAATCGTCTCTACCGCATTGCACGCTGCCGGATACTGGGTCTTGGCATCATAGGCGATGGCAAGCGCCATCGAGAGGTCGGCGCTTCCATCGATGAAGAGGTGGCAGATCCCGTCAGCGTGGCCGAGTACCGGGATGTTGGTATGATCCATGATGTAGGAGACAAACTCCTTCGAGCCGCGAGGGATGAGCAGGTCGATGGAGTCTTCCATCGTCAACATCTGAGAAACATCGCTCCGGCTCTCCAAGAGCACAATCCAGCGACTGCCAAGCGGGCTCTCTCCAAGGCTCTTGCGCATCGAGGCAACCAGCGCTTCGTTGGTACGCTGCGCCTCACTGCCCCCCTTGAGGATGATGGCGTTGCCGCTCTTGAGAGCGAGGGTGATGATCTGCACCAAGGCATCGGGACGGGCCTCAAAGATCATGCCGATGACCCCGATGGGGACAGTGACTTGGGTGAGGATCAGATCCTCATCGAGCTCTCTCTTTTGGCGTACTCGTCCGATCGGGTCATCTGCATCGATGACATCGGCAATGCCACGCTTCGCTTCGCGCTGTTTGGCTTCGCTGTAGACAAGACGCTTGACCAGTGGCGGGGCGAGACCGTCGCGCTCTGCCTGGGCGACATCCTCATCGTTTGCCGCCTTGATGGCCCTCCAATCGCGTTCGAGGCCAGCGGCGATGAGGCTCAGCGCACCGTTGCGCTCCTCAGCACTGCTGAAGCCCAGGCGCCTCGCCTCTTCTCTCAGGCGTATGATCTCCTCGCTCCTCTTCACTCTCTCCATGACGACACCTCTGTTGTGGTGAGTATAGCCTAAACTGAACACTCATTGCTATCAAGGGGAGGGAACTCACCGTTTACGAGAAGCCTCTACTAGCGTAGATAGATGTCCTTCAAGGGGTGGATATCCATCGTGTTGGTATACCAACCACCCCACTTGTCCAGGTCGATCATACCGTAGTTGACGTAGTAGTACAGCGGCAGGACAGCCTGGTCCTGGTTGATCAGGATTTCCTCTGCTGTGGTCAACACAGCAAAGCGGTCGGCTCCTGCTCTCATGCGGGCTGCCTCGTTGATCAGCAGGTCGTACACCTCGTTTGAGTACTTGCCGCCGTTCATGCCGGCTCCGGTGATGAACATATCGAGGAAGGTGTTTGGATCCTGGTAGTCCCCGATCCAGCCGGCGCGTGCAATCAAAAAGTTGCCACGGTTCCGGTTGGAGAGGTAGGCACTCCACTCCTGGCTTTGCAGCACGACAGTGATGCCCAAGTTCTTCTTCCACTCTTGTTGGATGAACTGGGCTATCTGCTGATTTCCTGAATCGCTGTTGTAGAGGATTGAGAGAGAAGGAAACCCTCTTCCATCGGGGTAGCCCGCTTGTGCAAGCAAGCTCCGTGCCTTCCCGATCGCCTCACCCATACTGGTAAAGGGGAACGTAAGGCCGTCGTAGCCGGCCATCGGAGGGACAATACCCCATGCGGGGATCTGTCCTGCCCTCAGGTAACTGTCAACCAGCTTTGTACGGTCAATTGCAAGGGCCAGTGCCTGGCGGACCAACGGGTTGTTGATCGGTGCCTTCTCCGTCTGGAAGACGTAGTAGTAGGTGGCCAGCTGCGGGAAGACATGGTAGTCATCACGCCTCCTTGTGGTGCTGATCTCATCCGACTGTACGTTGGTCGTCCAATCGATCTCACCATTGAGGTACCTGTAGTAGTCGTTGGTTGTGCTGTCCGAATTGTAGAAGATCACCTTGGTCAAGTTCACCGCGTCACGATCCCAGTAGGTAGGACTCCTGGTGACAGTAATTGAGTTGTACGGCAGGTGTTCACTCAATACGAACGGGCCGTTGGAGACGAAGTTTGCCGGGTCGGTCCACCGACTCCCATACTTTTCGATGGTGTGCTTGGGCACGATAGCGAAGCTGTAGTGGGCAAGGGCGTCAACGGCGTACGGAAGCGGTCCAATGAGGTCCATCTGGAAGGTATAGTTGTCGAGGGCACGGATGCCAACACCCTCTGCCCTCCCCCGTCCTGCGTTGTACTCCTCAGCGCCGACGAGGAACATGGCAGGAAACCACGCATACGGTGCTCCGGTCCTTGGATTGAGGATCCTCAGCCAGCTGTAGACGACGTCGTGGGCGGTGATGGGAGTGCCATCGCTCCACACGGCGTTCTTGCGCAGCGTGAAGGTGTACTGGGTCCCATCACGGTTGCTGATCCAGCTCTCCGCGACACCGGGAACGGCAGTGGAGGTCTCCGGGTCATAGGTTACCAGACCTTCAAAGAGTGCTACACAGACCCGGTGCTCGGGAACGCCCTGCATCAGGGCAGGATCCAGTGACTGGGGCTCAGCGCCGTTGGCGATGCGGAATACCACGTCTTTCTTTGGCACAGCGGTTGGCTGTTTGGAAGCCAAGACCGCCAGGCGCTCCTCCTCATAGCCGACGGTGGCCGGGGGCCTTCCAGCTTGGGAGAGGAGAATCGGCAGATCTTTGTTCCGCAGTGTCTCCTCCCACGTGCTCAACCCCTCATACGTTCTCTTCCATATCCCGTGCACAGGGTCATCGCTTGACAGCTGCCCTGCAGGGTCGAAGCTCGCCAACAAAATCGGTGTATCCAAAAAACTCTGGTAGAGGAGCGTCGCAACCTGATCGAGGACCGCCACCTCATCCAACACCAAAAGGTATCGTACAACCTCATCAGTGCCATCATCGGTTTCTGCGGTGTGGACAACAACGTGATACGAGGCTTTCCACTGGAGGGTTTGAGCGCTCACCGCTTCGGCAAACTCAACGATTGCGGTGCGAATCTGCTGTGTATCCAAGCCCTCGCCTGCCAAGTCAACAGCGAGGGTAACCGAAGTTGGTTCCAATAGAGTGTCCTCAAGGGTCAGGGAAACCGGCCAGAGTTGCTCATTGCGCAGGTACTCTCCATAGGCAATCGTGGTCGGATGGATGACGGTGGATTTGCCGAGATTGTCGTTGGCCTTCTCACGATACTCACTCCACAGATCATACCTGCTCTGATAGGGCGGCAGTATGGCAGAAATCGCTCTCCCAAGCTCCTCGTCCATGCGATGGGAGAGCGCTGAAAGCTCCTCTTCAACTCGCGCCTCAAATTGCGCATCAGTCTCCCAGATCATCGGCTGCCCGCCTTTGATCTTCTCCGCCTCGCGCGACAGGAGCCTATCAACATGCGCTTGTAAGGCCGTGGCCTGTTGCATAAACTCACCGACGACTGCGTTCAACTCTTCATTGGCCAGCGTGAAGGCTCGCATGGTGTCTTGCTTGTCACCGCTTGCAATCGCCGCCTCAATGGCCGCGCTCTGGCTCGCACCGCTTGCCGCGCTGATCGCCAGCATCAAAAGCAATCCAACAAACACCCCACCCCTAAGAACCCTTCGTCTCATACCCATTACGTGACCTCTTTTATGTCTTTTAGCGATATAATGAGTGAGTATAGCACACGGAAGATCGATTAGGGCCTAAGAATTCTCATTTTCTCTCTTGAGCGTGATGAGCAGGTACCTGCTTCCTCCAATTGGAGCACGGGCCCTTGTCTGACCTCATTGATCTCTCGTCAAAGAAATTGCGGTCATGGGTATTTAGCCATGGGCAGCTTTGCCGGCTTCCAGCCGTTGTTCATCCCCCCCTGCAGTGAGTAGGCGTCGTAGCCCAGCGTCCTCAGCACGCCCACCGTCTGCCCGGCTGTCTGGCCGGAGAAGCAGACGATGACAATCTTCTCGCTCTTGGAGAGGGAGGGGAGGACCGCAGCAAACTGCGCCCAGGCCACGTGCGTCGAGCCG
>JALOBD010000200.1 GCA_023228445.1 Sphaerochaeta sp.
GGGGCACAGAGAACGGTGTACATCCTCATCAGCGCCATCTTTGCCATGATGGCCCTCGCCTTTGCCTACCGCTGGGTGTTCTCCTTGGCTCGTGAAGTCGAGGGTGGCCTCTACCACAACCACATGTCCTTGATCATCCTGCTCACTTTGGTTCCCTGGACCTTCGGATGGACCTATGGCTTTGTCCTCTTGATCAACATCAAGGCCCATAGCGAGCTACACAGCACCGCCCGCCGGGACCCGTTGACCGGCCTCTACAACCGGCTCTGGATGCGTGAGTACTTTGAGACGGATCTTGGGACGATCGGGAGGCTTTGCTTCGTCATCCTGGACATCGACGGCTTCAAGCGGATCAACGATGGGATGGGCCATCTGGTGGGAGACCAAATCCTGGTCGCCTTTGCTGCGACCATCGCCGCCTCCCTCGAGAGCGGTGACCACTTGCTGCGCTACGGTGGGGATGAGTTCATCCTGCTGCTCACCAAGGCCGACCCAATGGCCACCATCACGGCGATCACCGACCGCCTGGATAAACCGCTCTTGATCGAGGGACAACCAATTACCCTCACCTTCAGCTACGGGTGGGCCACCTACCCTGAAGACGGAGCCTCCTTCGACCACCTCTTCACAGTCGCTGACCAGCGTATGTACCAGCACAAGCGAATGGGCCCCTGACTCCTCCGGTAAAACACCACCGAGTCATCCAGCCCCTGTGGGCACCGATTGGTGATGCCCTGCTCGATCAATCGAGGGCAAAGGGGAAACAACCCTGAAACATTGATAGTATGTCTTGCATAAAAGATTTTATATTGTAATTATAAAAATAATCTTGTATAAAAGACTTTTTTATACTATTTTATAGACAAGAGGGTGCCATGTACATTCAACGAAAACACTACCTTGAAGAGATTCAATCAGTGATAGGCAAGGATATCATAAAAGTGTTGTTCGGGATGAGGCGCGTTGGCAAATCCACCCTACTCAAACAAATACAGGCACAGCTCTTAGAAGATGGAGTTGCCTCCGATCGAATTATCACTATCAATTTTGAACTCTTGGAGTTCGATGATATCCGCGACTACCGAGTACTCAATACCTACATTGAGGATCGGATGGTGGGCAACGATACCTACTATGTGTTCCTCGATGAGATTCAAGAGGTCGAAGGGTTCGAACGAGTGGTCAACTCGCTCCATGCCACAGGAAGGGCTGAACTATTTATCACCGGTTCTAACTCAACCCTCTTGTCAGGCGAATTGGCAACCCTTCTGACCGGACGGTTCTACTCTATCGAAGTGCTCCCACTCTCTTTTGCTGAGATGTATGACTACATTCCCTGGCCTACAAGGGAGGAGAAGCTGCGATCATTCATCCGCGCCGGAGGAATGCCCGGCACCCTCCTGTATGAAGACGCACCGCGCGTGAGAAACTACCTGCTGGATATGTATCAATCGATTCTTCTGCGTGATATCGTGCAACGCCATGCAATCAGGAACATCGATTTGCTCAAAAGATTCATGCAATTCATCTTCGCAAACTGCAGTCAACTCTTCTCTGCCGCCTCTATCTCAACATATCTGAAAAGTGAAGGTAGGCGCTTTGGCAGAGAGACCATCTATCAGTACCTTGGTGCTGCAAAAGATGCTTTTTTGATCCATGGTGTTCCCAGATACGACATCAGAGGCAAGGACGTATTGAAGACAAACGAAAAATACTTTGTCAACGATCTTGGCTTCAGATCGCTTTTCTTCGACAACGAACAAGACATCACACAAGCGTTGGAGAACATTGTCTACCTCCACCTTCGCGGGCAGCGGTATGAGATATTCGTCGGCAAAGTCGGGGATAAGGAGGTCGACTTCATCGCACAACGAGGCAGTGAGGTCTGCTATATCCAGGTAACATACCTCCTTGCTGACTCAACTACAATCGACCGGGAGTTCGCACCACTTGAAGCTATCGATGACAACTATCCGAAGATGGTCATCTCCATGGATCCCGTCAACCGTTCACGCGGCGGCATCATCCATACGCACATCATCGACTTTCTCCTCGAGACATGAGAGGAGCTCAGGCTGCTTACCGGCTATGGCGCCCCTTGAGCACCTCGATGACATCGGCGAGCTGGACGTTCTTTTGGGTCAGGAGGACGAGGAAGTGGTACATCAAGTCGGCCGCTTCGCCGAGGAAGAGGTTGGTGTTGTCATCCTTGCTCTCGATGATCAACTCCACCGCCTCCTCACCGACCTTCTGGGCAATCTTGTTGATGCCGCGGCTGAAGAGGTGGTTGGTGTAGGAGCCCTCCTGGGGAAAGTCGCGCCGGTCGCCGATCACCTGCTCGAGGTAGTGGAGGAACTCACTGTTGTTGAGCTCTTCAGGGTCATTGACCTCGCCAAAGCACGTATCGCTGCCGGTATGGCAGACCGGGCCGGTGGGAATCGCCTTGATCAGCATGGCATCATGGTCGCAATCCTCGAGGATCTCCCGCACCTGCAGGTAGTTGCCACTCGTCTCCCCCTTGGTCCACAGCTTCTGCTGCGAGCGAGAGTAGAAGGTCACCAGAGAACGGTCGCGCGTCACTTTGAGGGCCTCTTCGTTCATATAGCCGATCATCAGCACCCGCCGGGTGGTCGCGTCCTGGATGATGGCGGGGACCAACCCGTCCTGTTTTTCAAAATCAAGGCCCATGATTCGCTTCTCCTTACGTCCGATTACGCATAGGTATACCACATTGTGTGAGAAAAATCTTCAATGTTGCGATCTCAACCTCATGAAAATGGAAAATTGATGCCCCGAGAGCCGCACTGACTCCGCCTTGGGTGAAAACTTCCGCAAAGTGGGCCATCGTGCCTGCCCCACCACTGGCGGTGACGGGAATCGTGACAGCGCTCGTCACCGTGCGGTAGAGCTCGATGTCAAAGCCCTCCTTCGCCCCATCGCAGTCCATGCTGGTGAGTAGGATCTCCCCCGCCCCACGAGCGGCGACCTCCCTTGCCCACGCCACACACTCCCAGTCGGTCTCACTCCTGCCCCCGCGGCTCACCACTTGGTAGCCATTATCAGGAGAGCGCTTCACATCGATGGCACATACAATCTGCGCACTCGAGAAGGTTCGGGCAAGATCATCGATCAAGGAGGGGGTGAGGATCGCCTGGCTTGCCACCGACACTTTGTCAGCGCCGCTGTCAAAGAGGCGTTTGGCGTCATCGAGGCTCCTGATGCCCCCGCCGACGGTGATGGGGATGGTCACGACCTGCCGCATCGAGGTGACCAATGAGGCAAAGGTCCGCCTCCCCTCCACCGTTGCGGTGATATCGAGCATCGCCAGTTCATCGGCGCCACCCTGGTCATACGCACTGCCCAGGTCAAGCGGATCGCCCACCTCCTTGAGGTTGACGAAGTTCACCCCCTTGACCACCATCCCATCCTTGATATCAAGACAGGCAATGATTCGCTTCTCATCCATAGAGCTGCTCCTGCAATTTTCCAAGGTCTGCAAGGGAGAATCTCCCCTCATAGAGCGCCTTGCCGATGATGGCCCCGTTGAGGCCGATCTGCCCAAGCGCAACAAGATCATCCAGCGACGAGACCCCACCGCTTGCAATCAAGCGCATCGAGGGGCGTCCCTTCATCAAAGAGCGGTAGAGATCGGTGCTCGGGCCGCTGAGCATTCCATCCCGGTTGATGTCGGTGGCCGTGACGTGGATGAGGC
>JALOBD010000201.1 GCA_023228445.1 Sphaerochaeta sp.
GCGCATCGGAGGAGATGAGTTTGTCATCCTGCTGCCCCATCACACTGAGGTACAGACCGATCTCATTGGCTCTGCGATCCTGGAAAGCCTCAATCGACAGACCATCTTCGCCGGCAGACAGGCCATCGCACTGGGAACGGCGACCCGCCACTCCATCGAGGAGCCGATCCACGAGGTCTTCGACCGAGCCGAGGATCAGATGTACCAGCAGAAGGTGTTGCGCCTGCGTGAGACACAGCGCCATCAGCTGGAGATGCTCACCCGCATCCTCTTCGAGAAGGCCCCGGCCGAGGAGAGCCACGCCAAGCGGGTACAAGAGCGTGCCGTTGCCATTGGTGCGACGTTGGGTCTGGATGCCGAGAACCTCAGCCTCCTGGGAAGGGCCGGGTACTATCACGATATCGGCAAGCTTGTCCTCGATGCCCAGTTGATCACCTCAAAGGGCAGCGACGCCTCACGCCGACGTGCCTACCAGAGCCACGTCAGCGCCGGCTATCGGATACTCAACACCTTCGAGGAGACAATGGACCTCGCCCCCTACGTACTGCACCACCACGAATGGTACAACGGGGCCGGGTACCTGAAGGGTCTCAATGGCAAGGAGATTCCCTACCTTTCGAGAGTCCTCCGTCTGGCGGAGATCTGGGAGCGTGAGGACCTTGACAACAAGAGCATCGAGCAGATCATCACGATTCTCAGTGGGGTGTCGGGAGTCGAGGCCGACCCACAGATGGTGGCCAGGATTCTCGCCTCGCTTTGATCAGGCGAGGCTCACAAAGCCGGACGAGCGGCCGGTCAGTTCATACCAGGTGGAGAAGTCGATGGGGAAGCTGTTGCCCGCATCGTAGATATTGAGCATCACCGGGGTATCCTCGCGCACCTGGAAAAGGCCGACCACTGTCACCCAATGCCAGGGATCGAGGTTCTTGATCCCCCCTGAGCCGAGGTTGAGGAACGCCACCGGCTGGCTGGCTTCAAGGCGGCTGGTGATGAAGGCCTCCACTTCGGTGAAGGAGGGGCGTGCGTCACGCTGCTTGGGGATGGCGAGGCTGGTGACAGCCAGATCGATGTCGTGGTCTGCAAGGTAGCGTTCCAGCCCCTTGGTGAAGTGGCTGACCAAGTGCACCCCCATGATGCCTGGTGTGATGTACGTCCACACCTCCTCCATCAGGGCGACCATCCCCTCCTTGTCCTTCACGGCCATGATGCCGAACTCAGGGTGCCTGCGGCTGTTGTAGAGGAGGAGTTGGCTGGCTGTCGTCGGTCCACACCCCGCTCGACGTTGCCAGGAGAGGGGGTACCACTCCTGGTCCGCCCCATGGTAGCGGGTACCCGCACTATCGGAGAGCTGGAGGTGCTCCACACTGTCCAATATGATCGATCGATACATACCTGCCTCCTACTGTACCAGTGCGTCGGACCAGCGGTTGATCCCACCAAAGTCATGTACCGTGGTATATCCAAGGCCCAACAGCCGTCTGGCTGCCTTTGCAGAACGCGCGCCACTGCGGCAATAGACCAGGATGGTGGCATCGAGGTCTTCAAGCCGGCCCGGAGGGGTGGCCCCGATCTCCTGGACCGGGATGTTGATGGCCCCTCGAATATGACCACCCAAGAACTCAGCCTCAGTGCGCACATCAACGATCACCACGTCCTCAGCCTCCATCAGGCTCTTGGCTTGAAAAGCCGTGATACGGCTGTACGGCACACCGGTGGACACTGCACGACGGCCACGGAACCTAGAAACTCCCAAGACAACCACCACCACGACCAGCGCACCGACCAATATCTTATTCATTTGCTAGGTCTCCTTGCTCAAAGATGGCGTTTTGCCCCTTCTTCGTCAAGGGATGGATGGATAAAAGCCGGGAGTTTCCTCCCGGCTGGTTTGGATTGCACTCCATCACTCCTCTACGCTGTCCAAGAGTGCATCAAGGTATTCGATCATCACCTCAGCCTTGAGCTTCTCCAGCTCATAGGCTCGCTCTACAGCCAGGGCTTGGCTCTTGTAGGCTTCCTTGAGATTTTTCACCGGGTAGGAGGCCAAGACCCAAACCGTACCATCGGCAGCAGTATAGCGCTCGACGATCGACACCCCGCGCAGACCAATGTTCACCGTTTGCACACTGAGGTTCTGCAGCACCTCCAGCATCTGCTGGGTACGCAATGACTCACCAGCCTCCTCGATGAAGGTCACCAGAGCGTTCTCGACATTGGTCGAGGCCCAGCGCCCGATGGCGTCCTTGGCTGCACTCTCGGCACGCAGCTGGCTGGTCTGCGCCGAGGATTGCCGGGCGCTTGCAACCTCATAGTGGGTGCTTTTGGTCGATTTTGGGGTATGGGTTGTCCAATAGGGGGAACCGTCTGGGTTCACCTTCGCTGTGGCACAGCCGGCGAGGACCAGCAACACCACCGCCGCAATGACTAGTATCCGTTTCATCATCACTCCTTATTATTCAAGACAGGAGGCCAGGCTCCAGTAACTCTTGGTCTCAGCGTCGTAGTAGCGGTCCACGATGGTGAACCCGCGCAGTAGCCCACGCTGAGCCTGGTAGAGCACCCGCTCCATCAGGTCATTGTATGTACTCACCTTCTCGATCGAGAAGACATGCTCGCTATGCAAGTCCAACAAGTTTTGGGCAGCAGCAAAGTCGGCGGCCTCGAGGCTCCGGTTGAGCAAGGAGTAGCGCCCCGTCGTCCCCACCCCGAAGCGATACCCGTCCAGGTGCGGTAGCACGGTGAGCCAGGTCGGCTTGCCCTCGCTATCATACTCGCTCTGATAGACCCGCCTTCTTGGTGTTTCGGATGGATACTCTGCCACCACGACCGCCCCTGCCTCTCCATCGAAGGCGATGCTGATGATCTTCAGCTGCTCGATGGTCTGCGCCAGGTCGGTGTCATCCCAATACGCCTTCTCCTCTGTAGCAAAGGATTGCAGGCCAGCGTGCGAGTGGGAGGCGGTGACCAAGCGGCTGTCCATGGCCAGTGCCGCCTTGAGGTGGATCGACTTGGCAGCCGCCATAATCGCCGCTTCCACCATCCGCTCTTTGTTCGAATAGGGGCCGGAGACGCCCACATAGACGTTTGAGGGGTAGCCGCTGATGTCCAAATTCGCCAATGCCCCCGCCGGAGGCTGGACCGCAGTCGTGGCACAGCCGGCGAGGAGCATCACCGTCAACAAGAGGGCGGCGGTACGAGTCAAGGCGATCAAATCCCTTTGAGCAGGTTGGCGAAGGCGTCCTTCATCTTCGCGTTGGCTGCCGCTGCGGCCTCGCTCTCAGAGAACGCCTCCACCACGGCCTCTGCTGCCGGCTCGAAGCTACGCTCTACGTTGGCCATCGGAATGGAGCAGAGCACCCAGACCCCGCCGTCAACATCGACCCACATCTCTTCGGTGGTCACCCCGCTGAGTGTCGCCTCGGCGACCTGTTGGCTCACCACCTCCATTGCATCGAGGGCCTGGCGGTTGTCACCGCTTCCGGCATCGTTTAGGTAGGTTACCACCACCTCCTTGACGCTGGTGCTGATCCACTCGGCAATCTTGTTCTTCGCCTCAACGGTCGCACGCTTGATGGAGGTTTGTTTGTCACTCATCTTACCGTACCCGGTCTCGTAGTGCACATCCTGTGCGCTGACCGTCTTATAGACCCACTCCGG
>JALOBD010000202.1 GCA_023228445.1 Sphaerochaeta sp.
AAGAAGTACGCTCAGCAGGATAGCTAGAAACTTCTTCATAGACATATCTCCTTGTAGTTCTAAGTGTAGACGTTCAACTTAGCATAAGATACATTAAACCATGAATCAAGCAAAAACGCAAATAGCTAAGAGCACCTATGTGGTTAATTTGTATATAAAGCGCAGGTTTATGCACCGAATGTATATATGGAAACAAGGGGGATCGCCGTGCAGTATACCGTTGCGATGACCCGCAGCGGGCCTGTGTATCGCATCTCCCGCTTGTACTCGGGCCTCTTCCTTCTCTTCTCACTGTTTTTACTCTGGGGTATGGCGTTCAGTGTGCAGGAAGGGGTGCATCTCATCTCCATGCCACACATCCCGATCCTTCTCCTCATCGGTGTAGCCGGCGCCCTCTATCGCGACCGCTGGTCCTTCCAGACAGAGGAGGAGATCATTGTGTCGCTGTGGGGGTTCGGGCCCTTCGTCAGGCGTGCCTCCTACCGCTTTGATGAGGTGGAGCGACTTGAGCTGACCCACTTCATGCGAGGCAGACGGGCAGAGGGGACGCTACTGCTCAAGCGCAGGCGTGGGGCAGCGATGGTCGTCTTCTCGCTGCGTCTTATGGAGGGGGGGGAGCGTACCATTCAGATCATCGGCGAACGCCGGTCGGCCGGAAGGGTAGAAGAGGCCGCCCGTATCATCGGGGCGGCCACTGGATTATCCCTCTACATCGACCGTCCCCGGGACATGGAGACCGACTTGACGCTATACGACCTTTGAGCGCTTGGCGTCCTTCTGGGCCTCTTCCATGGAGACATCGTGGTAGTCTCGATCCGGGTCGTAGAGCCAGCAGGCGACGTGATGGTCCTTCTCGTGGTCGAACATCGGGGGGATGTGGCAGGAGCACCACGGCATGCGCTTGGGACAGCGGTCGTAGAAGTAACAGCCAAAGCGCTCCTTGTCCGGCGACGGTACGTCTCCGCTGAGGATGATGCGCTGCCTCCCCTTCTCTACGGCGGGGTCGGGAATCGGCGCGGCACTGAGCAGGGCGACGGTATAGGGGTGCAGTGGGTTGTCATAGAGACGCACCGCATCACTGATCTCGACGAACTTGCCCAGATACATCACCGCAACGCGCGTCGAGATGTGCTGGATGACGGCAAGGTCGTGGGCGATGAAGATGTAGGTGAGGCCGAACTCCTTCTGCAAGTCGTTGAGCAGGTTGAGGATCTGGCTTTGGATCGAGACATCAAGCGCACTGACCGGCTCATCGGCGAGGATGATCTTTGGATTGAGGGCCAACGCCCGGGCGATGCCGATGCGCTGGCGCTGGCCACCGCTGAACTCGTGGGGGTAGCGGTTCTTGAAGAGTTTGTTCAACCCAACGCGCTCCATCAAGTCCTCTACCCGGTGTTCGATCTCGATGTTGCTCATCGGCCTCTCCAGCAAGCCGCGGCGGTTGTAGATCACCAGTGGCTCACTGATGATCGAGCGCACCGTCATCCGAGGGTCGAGCGATGCGTATGGGTCCTGGAAGATCATCTGCATCTCACGCCTGGCCTTGAGCATCGTCTGCTTGTCAGCCTTGACCAAGTCGACAGCACCGAAGACCACCGAGCCGCCGGTGGGTTTGTGCAACTGGCTGATCGAGCGCACCGCAGTGGATTTGCCGCAGCCCGACTCCCCGACGATCCCCAGTGTCTCACCGGGGTAGACATCGAAGCTGATACCATCGACGGCGCGGATCGCACCGACCTGCCGCTGCAGGATGGCACCGCTGGTGATGGGAAAGTGCTGCTTCAGGTCCCTGACCTCCAAGAGGGGTGTTCGTTCACTCATAGACTCGCTCCTTCTCGTCGACGTAGAGCCAACAGTTCACCTCGTGTCCGTCACCCAGGTGCCTGAGCGGGGGATAGGCGTGGCGACAGACCTCCATGACCTTCGGGCATCTGGGGTGGAAGGGGCAACAGGGGGGCAGGTCGATGACGTTCGGCGGCTGTCCCTCGATGGAGTAGAGGCGTTCGCCCTTCTTGGTGGTGTCCATCCGGGGGACGCTCTTGATGAGGCCCTCGGTGTAGGGGTGGGCCGGGTGGGCGTAGAGCGTGCCGGTCTCAGCCCGCTCCACGATCTTGCCGGCGTACATGACGCACACGTGGTCGCACATCCCGGCCACGACCCCAAGGTCGTGGGTGACGAGGATCACCGCCGTCCCCATCTTGGCCGAGAGTGTGGCGATCAACTCGAGAATCTGGGCTTGGATGGTCACATCGAGGGCGGTCGTCGGCTCATCGGCCACCAAGATCTTTGCGTTGCAGGAGAGCGCCATGGCGATCATCACGCGCTGTCTCATCCCTCCGGAGAACTGGTGGGGGTAGTCACGTACCCGCTTCTCGGCACTGGGGATGCCCACCAGGCGCAGCATCTCGATCGACCGCTCAAGGGCCTCCGTTTTGGAGAGCTCCTTGTTGTGCAGACGGATTGTCTCGACCATCTGGGTGCTGATCCTCAAAAAGGGGTTGAGGCTGGTCATCGGGTCCTGGAAGATCATCGAGATCTTCGCCCCACGGATCTTGCGCATCTCTTTTTCGCTGAGGGCGAGGATGTCCTGGCCCTCGAAGATCGCCTCTCCGCCGACCACCTTTCCCGGTGGGGAGGGGATCAGACGCATCACCGAGAGATTGGTGACGCTCTTGCCGCTGCCGCTCTCTCCAACGATGCCCAAGGTCTCTCCTTCGTGGAGTATGAATGAGACACCGTCCACCGCCTTGACGATTCCGGCATCGGTTTTGAAGTATGTCTGCAGGTCCTTCACTTCGAGAACGACCTTTGCATCGGGTTTCAGACTCACTGTGCTCCTCCTAGAGCTGGTTCTTGGACTGCGGATCGAAGGCATCGCGCAGACCGTCACCGAAGAAGTTCATGGCAAAGAGGAAGATCGTCATCGCGATGGCCGGGAAGATGAGCTTCCAGGGGTAGAGGGTCATGCCGTTGACCGCGTCGCCGACCAGCGATCCCCATGAGGCGAACGGCGCCTGTACGCCCAAGCCGAGGAAGGAGAGGAAGGACTCCTGCATGATGAAGGCAGGGACGCGCAACGTGGAGTAGACGATGATGACCGAGAGGGAGTTGGGCACCATGTGACGGAAGATGATCCGTCCGGTGGAGGCTCCCATGCTGCGCGCAGCCTCGACGTACTCACTGTTCTTCAGGCTCATGATCTGCCCGCGCACCATGCGTGCCACGGTCAGCCAGCTGACCATCGCCAATGCGACGAAGAGGTTCATGATGTTGCGCCCGAAGATTGCCATGAAGATGATGACCAATAGCATGTAGGGCAGACCGTACATGATATCGACGATTCGCATCAGGATGAAGTCGACCTTGCCACCAAGGTAGCCGGCGATGGCACCGAGGATGATGCCGATCAGGACGCTGGTCAGCGAACCGATGAGGCCGATGGCGATGGAGACCTGTCCACCGTAGATGATTCGGCTGAGCATGTCCCGTCCGCTGTAGTCGGTACCCAGGTAGTATCGTCGGTCGTGCTTCTTGGTCGCGGTGATCTCAGCCTGCATCCATTCGTTGATCTCAATGCTTCGGTCGATGGGGAAGTGGGCCCGCCCCTCACTGATCTCTTTTTTCAACTCCTGTTCGGCGGTGC
>JALOBD010000203.1 GCA_023228445.1 Sphaerochaeta sp.
AGTGGTCAGCTGGATTCGACCAAGGCGATGCTCACCGTCAACGGCGGTGAGCCATCAGCGGTGTTGGTCAAGGAGCAGTGGTAGGTGTGCTCGATCTTGTTCCACCGCATGGTGCATGGTGGCAGCAGAGAGACATGGACGGCGAGATCACTCTCATCAACAAATGATTGAAGCGGCTCCTTGAACAAGTCGCCGGTCTCGAGGCGAGTGATAATGAATAGCTCACTCGCCTTGGGGAAGCGCTGTCTTCCCACCGAGGCCCACCAGCCTTTGATGGTGTTGGCGCCAAAGGTCTCCATGATGGGCGGCTTCGGGTTCTTTATCTCCACCATGATGACCGGCATGCCCTGCTTGAGGAAAGTACACGCCTTCTCATTGATGAAGGCGAGCTGTGCAACATATTGTCCTCTCCTCTTCGCCACTCTTTTGTCCTTGGGTAGGCTGAAGCCCAACTCTTCCAGCAATGTCTTGACCGTCACATAGCTGACCGCCATGCCACGGTGGCCCAACTCATCAGCCAAGATGCGTAGGCTCTTGGTCGTCCAGCACAACGGAAGCTCCTCGTTGAAGTCGAGCAAGGCCAAAAGCTCCTCCTTGATACCAGGGTGTGTTGATTCGACCGACTTGCGCCCCGCACCCTCGGTGCGCACTCGCATGAGGATGGATACAGCGCTCCGGGCCTTCGCATCCCCTTCCGTCTCTTGGGCTTCGGCTTTGCCGAGGGTGATGGTGCCCCGGCTCACACCGGTGAGCTCGCTGAGCTCGGTGATACCGCCATGGCCCAGGTATTGGGCAAGGGCACCGAGAAAGAGACGGCGTCCCTTCTCATCCAGTCGGGGTATCGTCACTTCCACTGTGTGGCGCAGGTGTTTATCCATCATGGGACAATCGTAGCAAAGTGGGTTGATGGCATCAATATGGGACACTCCCATCCAAAGGTAGTGGGCTGGATGATTATGAGAGTAGGGATGGAGGGGACAGAAACTTCCAGGTGGAGATGGACTGGCTCATCATCCCGTGGAGAGGTGTTGTAGTGTGCAACTCATGATGATCAGCCTGTTCTTCATTCAGAGATCTCCGTCACCTGCCAGCGTGCTTGAGGTTCCCGGCCCCTGGTGTTCTCCAAGGCGATGCCAAGATACAGGATGGTCTTCTGTGAGGGATTTATTGAAGTGCTCTTTTAGGTACACCAGAATCCGTAGATTTGATAGTACTGGTGTTGGTACACTCCGTTTCAGTTGTTGCAGTACGTACAGACTTGAGAAACCATCAAGATGAGATGCATGGTTTTATCTAAAACCATACAGATGAGATGAACGGTTTGAGTTAAAAGCATTCAGATACTTTTAACGGTTATTGAGACCAGGAGAGTGAAGCGAGATTCCAGTACTCTCCCTGTCTTCTCCATTTCGGGTGTATCATGTCCTCATACCCTTGTGTACATACCCCTCGCCAGATTGCGCAACAAAGATGAACATTTTCTCTTCCCCTCCTCTCTTTCATGCGCCATACTGCGGCCAAGGAGTCAGCCATGCCACAGCACTGTTATCTCTGTGAGAAGGAAGCCCACCACCACGTCAAGCTCAAAAATGGAGACGTGATTGATTGTTGTGATGAACACTACAATCGATGGATCTGCGAACGCCTTGGCCTCGAGTACACGCGGTACGTTCATCCCAAGACCATCAACGTCTTTGGAGAGCGGTTTCGCGTGACGATGCAGGTCGGCCCAGATGGGGTGATGTACTATGCCAGCCGCGGTCGCAAGGGAGTGGAGGAGTCCTATGCGTTGCAGCTACCCTTTTCTATGAGCGGAAAGGAAGCGATGAAGTATTTGCGGGGAAGGGTTTCCTTGACCACGATGTTCGCAAGTGACGACAAGGACGAGCTTGATGATGCCGGTACCATCGGCATTGAGTATGATGACGCCACCGAGGGCGAGGATCCGTATTTCATCTTCAAAGGGAGAAAGCTCTCCCCCGACCAACTGATCGAGCTCCTCTCCTTCTATCCTGGGTACAATCTGGCCTATCAGCTTGAGCCTCGGGTTCCCGACCCTGATTCGCACTGGATCACGTATGAGGGGCATGTAGTGCCAGGAGAGGATGACGATGACAACTGATGAGCTGAGGGCACTTGCAGAAGGTCAAGACAAAGAGACTCTGATCGAATTCCTCGTCGAGGAGATGAAGGCTGGTACATCGGTGGACGTCCACCTCCACATTGCCTTTAGTGACGATTGGTTTGACGAGGATCGGTACGCCTCCAAACAGCGGTGGATGGCTCTGGTGCTGGCCAACAGCATCACCGTCGATGAGGATGGCGAGCGCGTGCTCAACACCTTTGCCGAGCGAGCCCTCGCTGATTTTTATCAGGAGGTGGCCATCGCCACCGCGTTTGGCCGCCTCAAGGAGGCGGTTGCGCTGCTGCTCATCGCCGATGAGGAGATCAGCGCCCTTGTCGACTACGGCGTCGATCCCATACCCCTGCAGGAGGAGGTGGATGATCGCTTTCTCGCCATCACCGATATAGCGGTCGGGAAGCAACGTACCGAGCTCTTTCAACACCTCTTGGAGAGCCGCCTCCCTGGTGAATACCCGCTGCGCTTGGCCCTCCGGCTCGCCGATACCGATGAACAGCGCAGGGCGTTGCGTGCTCGAGTCGAGCACGACCCCGATGGAGAGGAGATTGCATTCGAACTATTGCTCATCGACGGCGAGCGGGAGGAGCAGGAGGCGTTTCTCTTCGAGCGAGACGTGAGCCCCATTCGGTGGGCACGCGCCGCTATCGACGCCCTTGAGTCCAAGGAGTGGGAGCGCGTTCTCAGCTATTGCACCGAGGGTGAGAAGCGTTTCACCTCTTGGAGCGTATGGGATCAACTGCGACTCAAGGCCCACATCGGCTCGGGCGACCGCAAAGAGGCTCGCGCCCTTGCCTTCACCATGGTGGTGGAGGAGAGGCTTGAGTATCAGATCCTTGAGACCCTGGTGCCGGATGAGGAGTGGGATGAGACGGTGGAGCAGGTGCGCTTGCGCATGGAGGAGCAGGGCAAGACATGCGCCCCCATGCTGGCGGCGGCGGAAAAGTATGAGCACCTGCTCCTGCAGGTGCAACAGCACCTCCACCTCATCGATGAGCATTGGCTCGATCTTCGCGATGAGTACCCTGAACAAACCATGCTACTCTTGACAAGGCGCTGCGCTGAAATGGTGGACAGCAAGAGCTCACGCAAGGAGTGTGCGCAATTGGCGAAATTGCTGGGTGTCCTCAAGCGCATCGGAGGGAGGGTTGAGGCAGAAGATATCATCGATGATCTCTTGGAGCTCTATCCGAAGAAGCGGATGCTCAAGGAGGAGCTCAGGCGAGCAGGCTTGATCGAGTGATGGAAGGGCAACTCTATATCCCTGAATCATAGCCAGTTGGCGGTGCGAGGTGACCGCTCATCAAAGACGCCAAAATTTCTCTTTCTCTCCTCCCCTTCATACCGCATACTGGTGTGCAGGAGGAAGCGATGCACGATCAATGTTATCTCTGTGAGAAGGAAGCCAACCACTTCGTCAAGCTCAAGGGCGGGGGGGAGCTACGCTGCTGCAATGAGCACTACAACCGATGGATGTGCGAA
>JALOBD010000204.1 GCA_023228445.1 Sphaerochaeta sp.
GAGTTCTGGGAGTGGCCCCAGGGGGTGGGGCTCTATGCCCTCTGGGAGCTTTTCCGCAACACCAACGATGCCAAGTGCTTGGATCTTCTCATCGCCTACTACGATGAGCGGATCTCCAAAGGGCTGCCGGGCAAGAACATCAACACCATGGCCCCCATCTTGGCGCTCTCCTATGTAGCCGAATACACCAAAAACGACCAATACATGGCAATCTGTCTGGAGTGGGCCGAGTGGGCGGCGTACCAGCTTGCCCGAACCGATGAAGGGGGGTTTCAGCACATCACCTCCGATACGGTGAACGACCAGGAGTTGTGGGATGATACGCTCTTCATGACGGTGCTGGCGCTGGTGAATGTCGGGCGCATCATTGGCAATGAGGAGTACATCCAGGAAGGAGTCTATCAGTTTTTGATCCATGCCAAGTATCTGGCGGACAAGAAGAGCGGGTTGTGGTTCCATGGCTTCACCTTCCATGGCAAGCACAACTTCGCTGAGGCGCTCTGGGGTCGGGGAAATTGTTGGGTCACCATCTCCATCCCAATCCTGCTGGAGATGGTGGCACTGCCTGCAAGTACCCATACCTTGCTCACCGGGTACCTGCACGAGCAAGTCAAATCGCTCATCGCCCATCAGAATGTATCGGGGATGTGGCATACGCTGCTTGACGATCCCACCTCCTATCTGGAATCGAGTGCGACCTGCGGCATCGCCTTTGGGATTCTCAAGGCAGTGCACCTCGGAATCTTGCCCGCCTCGTATTCTGTTTTCGCCATGAAGGCGGTAGAACCGATCCTTGGCTATATAACCGATGGGGGGGAGGTGCTCCAGGTCTCATACGGTACCCCGATGGGTCGGCAGACAAAGGAGTTCTACAAGCAGATCCCGCTGCAATCGATGCCCTATGGAGAGGCGATCGCATTGCTCTTTTTGATGGAGGTGCTGGTTGCGCTGAAGCAATAGAGGGCACAGGGTGGCGGCGATGATCCAGTGGTCGCTATCGCACCACCGACAGACTGGTGAGTGGAGAGTATTTGCCGCCACCTCATTGAGATAGAGTGAAATCCAAGCGCATCACCCCTTTGATGGACACCAAAAGCGCCCCACTCATGGAGTGGGGCCATCTCAAGGATTACATCGTCACGAAAATCGAAGCAGAGCTCTCCCTCATCCCTTGACGGTGAAGCGCACCATGTTCCAGGAGAGCGGTGCGAGGGTGAGACCCGCACTGCTGCGCTTTTGTGGTGCGACCTCGTCGGGACGCTCCCGGGTATTGGTCGCCTTGGGATCGTTGTGCTCCAGCACGACATGCTCGATCACCTCAGCATCGAAGTCTGCCAGCTCCAGTGCCAGGGATACCTCCTTGTCGGGGTGACGGTTGACGGCAAAGAGGACGAGCTCCTGCTCCCTTTGGTGGTGGACAAAGAGGGCATCGACCCACTCCACCTCGCCATAAGTGGGGTTCTGGTACGTTCCTACCTCGAGGCGGATGTCCAAGACCTCGCCCCTGCCATACATGGAGGCGTAGTAGAAGGGCCAATAGATCGTCTGGCGCCACGCGGGGCCTCCGTCCTCGGTCATGATGGGGGCGATGGTGTTGACCAGCTGAGCCAGACAGGCGATCTTCACCCGATCACAGTGACGTAGCAGGCTGTTGAGCAGGCATCCAACCACCAAGGCGTCCTCGAAGGTATAGACATCCTCCAAGAGGTGGGGACCGACGGTCCACGGCTCGAGCGTCTTGTCCTGCTCATTGGAGTGGAACCAGACGTTCCACTCATCAAAGCAGAGGTACATCGTCTTCTTCGACCGCTTCTTCGCCTTGACGTAGTCACAGACGTTGATGACGGTATCGATGAAACCATCCATGCGCTTGCTGGAGGCGAGGAAGGTGGGCAGATCATCCTCATCGTTTCTAAAGTACATATGCAGCGAAAGGTAGTCGACTACGTCATACGTATGGTCGAGGACCGTCTCCTCCCATTGGGGGAAGGTGTCCATCTCGCTGTTGGAGCTGCCACAGGCGATGAGCTCAAGGTTAGGATCGAAGAGCTTGAGCGCCTTGGCCACCTCACAGGCGAGTCGGCCGTACTCGTCGGCTGTCTTGTGCCCGACTTGCCACGGGCCGTCCATCTCGTTGCCGAGGCCCCACATCTTGATGCCGTACGGTTCATCAGCCCCGTGGTCCCTGCGGAGGTCACTGAGCGTCGATCCGGCGGGGTGGTTGCAATACTCGACCATCTCGCGCGCCTCTGCCAGTCCCCGGGTGCCGAGGTTGACCACCATCATCGCCTCACACCCTACTTTCTTCGTCCATCTCATGAACTCATCAAGGCCGAATTGGTTGGGGTCGGTGGCCCGCCACGCCAAATCCAAGCGGGTAGGGCGCTCCTCTTTTGGCCCGATGGAGTCCTCCCAGTTGAAATTGGAGACGTAGTTACCGCCGGGGAAGCGGACCACCGGTACATCGAGCTCACGCACAAGATCAATGACATCACCTCGCATGCCCTCATCATCGCTACTGGCATGGCCAGGCTCATAGACCCCGCCGTAGACGGCACGACCGAACTGTTCAAGAAATGAACCGAAGATCCTCTTGTCCACCGAACCGATGACGAACTGTCGTCCTCCATGTATCGTACACTTCATATGCTGCTCCTTGGCACTCCATGATAGCACAAAACAAGGCCCTTCAAGTGGGAAGAAGTGTGCACAATCAGGGATATTGCCCGTTTCGCCTCTCATTTCTTTTGATGATATCTGATTGCTCGTGTCCGGCTCCCAACCCCAATCAGCGGGCGACTACCAAGAGGGTACGGGTCGTCGGTGACTCCTCGACGGTATAGGTGAAGGTATGGGCATTGGACTCGACAAGGAAGAATCCATCCTCGGTGGCAGTGAAGGTCGTACGCTCAGGAATGTACCCTACCAGGCGGAGGACGACGCTCTCACCGATGGGGGCGGAGAAGAGAGAGAGGGTGGTGACCAGCAGGGTGATCAGGGTCGCTCGGATTCTCATGTGGCTCTGCATCTCTTCTCTCCTACAAGGATTTTGAATAATTGTATTGTGCACAATATAAATAGGAGTGTCAAGCAGCTTTTGTCAGTAATGCGTTAACATATAAAGAATTAAAAGTGTCATATGTTGAGAGAATCCTCAATGTACCTCCTCAGATTTGACAACATCTGTCAGAAAGAGGAGGAGTGAAGTGAGCAACCTATGACATGAAGAATGGGTGTACATGAGCCCATGAGGAGATTTTGGCTTTCAAAGGAGAAAACAGAGAAAACTTCTGACAAGAGACATGATACTAAATGAGAATGAGTACTGACAGGGGGTTGGCAATCGGGTCTCTCATTCTAGCAGGAGCATGTGATGGCAGAGAAGAGATCCTGGAATAGGGCGGGCAGAAACCAGAGACCAGTGAACTTCCCACTCACTGGTCTCCGGTTGTGCAAGTCTGTCTCTCCGCTCTGTGTTGTGCTCTTATATCAGCCAGCGATCACGGTGATGATCTGAAAGGCCCCCTGCTCCTCGAGGGGACAGTGGAGGAGCATGTATGGGGATTTGCAGAACACCAATGATCAGAAGACCGCGATATGTCGGCA
>JALOBD010000205.1 GCA_023228445.1 Sphaerochaeta sp.
GCTTGAGGTAGTATGTGGTTATATCATACCTTCAGGTGCTGATGATTCATTGACAGCCCCGTTGGAAGTGATATATCTTGGCAAGTAGTACTGATATCGGTTTTATACAGAGGGAGTATGGGAAGGTTGCGACAGAAGGTCAGGCTCCTGATCGTTGTCATGATGATGGGGATGAGCGTTGCTGCCTTTGCAGCAGATGCGTTGATCACTGTCGATCAGGTGACCGGTTACACCATCTCCGACTACCACTTTTCTGTTACCGGGAGAACGAGCAAGAATGCGTTGAGGAGAACGGTTGCTCCCAGCCAGGATGAGCCGATCTACAAGAACGAGGAGGCCTTCGTCAAGGCCCTGGACACCAAGCGCCAGCTCTTGGTGAACACCCAACTCTTCATCGATGTCGACTATACCTACGAGATAGCATCCTTTGACAAGGGCATTGCTTCCTATATCGTCACCTTCTTTGTAGAAGACTCGAAGACCCTCATCATCCTTCCCTATCCAAAGTTTGACAACGATGAGACCGGTCTTCTGCTCGGGGTAAAGGCCAAGGAGACCAACTTCTTCGGCACCTTCGGGGAGCTGAACTTTACTGGCTACACCGCCCAGAATGATGGGACGCTTGAGAGCTGGGACAACCGAAAGGACCACCTCGAGCTCGACATCTCCAACCTATACATCTTGAATACCTCGATGGCCCTCTCCCTCGTCTATGACCGTGAGAAGCGTGACAACCCCGACGGTTCGTACGCCTATGCAATCTCGGCAGCAGGGATTCCCATCTTTTCGACCAAGCTTGACATCGCCCTCGATGGCGAACTCACCCCGTCGAGAGATGACTTTGCTTTCAACTACGATGTTGGTCTTCGGGGGCTGCAGTTGATGAGGACAACCTTTGGGCTTCGAACCTGGGGAAAATTACACCCATCATGGGATTTGCGAGAGTTTGACCCTGAGCAACTTGGCTTTGGCTTCAACTACGGCCCATTTCTCCAGAACGGCGGGCGTTACACCTTCGATGCATCGATGGAGTGGTACTCCTATCTGACCAAGATTAAAACCGCAGCTACTCTCACCCAACATGACCTGAACCTCTTGGGCCTGCCGTTCTCCTTCAACATCAACGCAACTGCCAAACAACAGCATGACCAGACCAGAATGGATGAAATTGCCCTTGGTGCCGCGCTGGGAACCCGAGTGCCCCTTCCGTTCGGTCTCACGTGGAGCGTAGCAGCATCGGAAGGGGTACTCTATACGCGCGCTGCACACGAAGGAAGCGACGATGTGGTGAAGAGCTATCTGGAAATCAGCAACACGCTCTCCAACAGTGGCCGGATTGATTACATCTCCAGTACGCACAAGTTCCGAAAAGGCCTCGTCTTCTCCCTCAAGCATGTGATGCGGCAGTACCAGCAGGCTGAATCCATCGATGATTCGTATTGGTATGTGGAAGGAAGTGCCACCTGGTTCCCCTTCACCCTCTGGAGGATGAATCCCTCGATCCGCGTCAACGGCTTCTACATGGGTGACCAACGGGCAGAGTTCACATTCCTCCCATCCAACGAGGATGTGAATCTCAACGATTATTTTCGTGGATTCCTGAACCGTTCGGGAACATTGAGCCACCTCTCAAAGCCGCTTACCTACGGGGTGGTGATGAATCTGAACCTCACCATCGACTTCATCGACTTCGGCTTCGCCAAATCATACGCAGTCCCGTTCCTCGACATCGGCGTCTTCGGCGACCCGGATGCCGAAGGCGCCCAGATCCTCCTTGCCAACGTCGGCCTGGAAGGGTGGGGGGTGCTCAAGCGGTTTCCCAGCCACCCGATGCGGGTGGCCCTTGGCATGAACTTCTTCGATCTGATGGAAGCGTTCAAAGGAGAGCGGGAGGCCTCTGACATCGAGTGGAAGCTCACCGTCAGTTTCGAGCTCTACTACTGAGCAACGTGTCGGTACACCCACCCCTCTCAGATTGACGGAGGGATGCTCGGGCGAGTATATTATTGACATAAGGCAAGACTCTGTCAAAGAACGTACCCATGAGGGCAGTGTGATGAAACCTCTCTGCATTGGCCAATTCAGCGACTCCTTCCCCCCCTTGATGGACGGGGTGGGCCAGACGGTGACCAACTACTGCACCCACCTCATTCAAAAGGGGTATATCTGCCATGCGGTGGTCGCCGGTTGTCCGGTTGACGAGGGGTATGCCTACGATGCCGAGCGGGGCATCGACTACACCATCCGGGCGGCAAGCCACCCAGTGGCCGGGATCAAACCGTACGGCATCACCTACAAGGACCGGGAATTTCGCCGTAGGGTGCATGCCATCGACTATGACATCGTGCACAGCCACTCCCCGTTCTCCATGGGTCCGCTTGGGGAAGAGGTGCGGCGAGTCCAGCACGTGCCCCTGATCGCAACCTTCCACACCCTCTTCAAGGATGACATCCTGGGCTTGACCCACAGTCACTTCATCACCGACCAGGTGATGAAGAGAATCCTGCCCCACTTCCAAGGTGCCGATGAAGTGTGGACCCCCACCGAGTGGAGCCGATGCAGACTCTACGAGTATGGCGTCGATCGAGCGGTGGAGGTCATCGCCAACGGCTGTGATATGCCCATCCCGACTGAGCAGGAGTATCTGCGCTATCGGGAGGCGGGGCGAAGGTACCTCGGCCTCAACGACGATCGGCCGGTCCTCATCTACATCGGGCAGCTGAAGGAGGAGAAGAACCTCACCCTCCTCGTCAATGCATTGGCCCAAGTTCCTCGCCAAGAGACCCCCTTTCTCATGGTTTTCGTCGGTACCGGATCTGACCGCGGGACACTCGAGCGCCTGGCCCAGAGGTCCGGCATGGCCTCCTATGTACAATTTACCGGCAGGATCACCGACCGCGAGGTCATCAAGGCGCTCTTGGCGGCAAGTCTGTTGATGCTCTTCCCCTCCCAGTACGACACCTCGGCGTTGGTGCTCTTTGAGGCGGCGGCTTTCTCTGTGCCGCTGGTGAACACCCGGGGTTCTGCGACCGCTTCGTGTACCACCCACGGCCACAACGGCTTTGTAACGGCAAATGATGCCGCCTCGTTCGGTGAGGAGATCACCCGGTTGCTCCGCCACCCCCACGTAGCCAAAGACGCCGGCATTGGGGCCAGCAGGACAATCTACCGCCACTGGTCCACCGTCGTTGATGAGGTGGCCGGGCGGTACGAGGATGTGTATGGCCGGTTTTCACCGCCACGTCGCCAGTGACGATCGCTTCGTAAGCCGTTCTCTCGCCTTAGTCACCAAGATGATCATCGATGGCATGATGAAGAGCGTCGACAGCATACAGTCGAGGAGCGCGAGGGACATCAGGGTACCGAAGTAGCGCACCGGGGTGTAGGAGGCGAAGAGGAGCATCAGCATGCCTACGACGATGGAGAGTGAGGTGAGGATGATCGGTCGTCCCGTCTCTCTGATGGTCTCGCCCAAGAGCTCCTGGACGCTGCGCCCATCGAGGCCGACCTTGTTCTTGTAGCGGATGAGGAAGTGGATGGCGTAGTCGATGCCGGCACCCACCGCCACCGCCGAGAAGATGATGGTGATCAAATCGAAGGGGAT
>JALOBD010000015.1 GCA_023228445.1 Sphaerochaeta sp.
CACACAAGAGAGTCTCCCGCCTTGTTTTGGGAGGAACAACTGCTCTGAAGTGCAACATGTCCCATCTCAATTCACCTTTCAGGATACCCAACCTCTTCTGCCTTTGTCAAGGAAAGCCAAAACTGCTGCGCATACTTTGCCCACCACCGACAGCTGTGGTACTATCGCACTATGGCGAACCTGCAACGGGAGATAGCATACCGGCGACGACAGATCACCATCCACGAGGAGGATCTGGCATCGTTGTATGGCGAGCTTGGTCAGCTTGGCTTCCAAAGCGAGGATGAGGGGTCGGATACGGTTGTGGTAGAGCAACGCCAACGCTACAAGGAGGCGCTGGCACAGTGGCAGGAGGCGGAGCATTCCCACCAGCAGATCGCGCTCTACATCCGCCAAATCGAGGATCGCTCCCGTAAGATCGGGGAGATCGAAGCCGACATCAAGCGCCTTGGCGTCGAAGAGGACCAGGTCCATGCGCAGCTGGGCGCCATTGCCTGGGAGGCGTATGGCTTCAATGTCCTGGCTCACCGTATCCGTGAACTCTGCCACCCGATCTTCGCTGCCCCTGAGCAGAAGATGAGAACCCTCAACGCACGCGCCAACGCTCAGCGCGGCTCCCTGATGCGCAAGATTGCACTTGCGCGCCTGCAGCGCCTCAGGGCGCACCTCAATGAGCTCTTGCTGGAGGCCGGACGTGCCATAGCAGCAGCGGGGTGGGAGGAGGACCTCGACCTTGGACGGGCCGGAGGGCTTGGTGAAGCCCTCTCCTCGGTGCGCCGGCGAGGCCAGGAACTGGGCGAGGAGCTGGAGCTGCACAAGAGCGCCATGGCAAAGCTGAAGAGCGAAGAGCTCTCAAGCCCCAAGGCGAAGCTCGCCCAGAGCGAGGAGCGAACCCGACAGGCCAAGGCTGTATGCGATGTCCAGGGGCGTGAGTACGGGCGATTGCTCTATGAGCGAAGGGATGAGATGGCACAGGTATGGGAGTCGCAGCTGCGCCAGATCACACTCCACCGAAACCGCATCCTCATGCTCCAACAGGAGATTCGCCAGCTGAGAAACCAGATCAAGGCGGAGGAGCTGGAGGCCCAGATCGAGGTCGAGCGACGAAGGATCGCCCACCTGCGCTCCTCCATGGAGAGCGCCCACCGCCAGATTGTCAGCCTCGATGACTCAATCGCTGACAAGGTGCGTCGTATCGAAGCCTTGCGAGCGGCAGGGGAGGAGAGCGACGATGGCTGAGAAGAAGCCAGCCGTCACCTCCTCGATGCGCGTGGCGGTGAAGGCCAAGGAGCAGGAAAAGCCAACGGCGGCACGCAAGAAACCGACGGTGAGCAGCCGTTCGATGAGTGTCTCGATCGGAGGGGCGAGGCGGACGCCCACTGCCAAGAAGAAAGAGCGCATTCCACTGCTGATGAGTGAGGCACGGGTGCTGTTGCCCTTCGCGGCAGCGATGGTGGTCCTCTTCTTCGCCATCCTTTTCATCAGGCCCCGTCCCACCGTCTCCCCGCAAGTCAGCGATGCGATCCTGGTCACCATCGATGCAGGGATGAGTGCGACCCAAGTCAGCGCCCGACTCTTTGAGGCGGGGGTGGTAGATGATGGTGCAGCCCTCTTGGCCTATATTGTTCAAGAGGGAGTGGCCACGCAGTTGCAGAGCGGCTCGTTTGTGATGCACCGGCAGATGGAGTTTGCGGATGTGGTGGGTATCATTACACGGGGGACCACATCGATGACGGTGACGGTGAGTCCGGCGTTCACCATCAAGCGCATCGAAACACTGCTCACCCAGCGCTTTGGACCGGAGGCTGGCCGCTTCGAGCAGGCGGTCAATGATTTGGTCCACGCCTATCGATTGGGCTTTGGCGAAGGGTGGTTGCTCAGTGGAACCTATGAGGTGAACAGCGGCAAGGCAGCCGAGGACCTGGCCCGGCAGATGTACGAGGCGATGCTTGATCAGGTGCGCCGTCACCTCGGTTCCCGGCTGCTCTCCACCTACTCCATCGAGGAGCTTCTGATCATCGCCAGCCTCATCCAAGCAGAGACGCAGGACCCGCTCGAGATGGCGGCAATCTCGGCGGTGATCCACAACCGCCTGGCCATCGATGAGCCGTTGGGCATCGATGCGTCAACGCGCTATGAGCTTGATGACTGGCACTCCCCGATACCTGCCATCGCCTTGGAGACACAGTCGCCGTACAACACGCGGCGCAAGAAGGGCTTGCCACCCACCGGAATCTCCGTCCCATCACCACAGGCGGTCGAAGCCGCCTTCTTCCCCGAGGCGAGAGACGACCTCTTCTACCTCCATGGGCTGGATGGGCAGATCCACTTTGCCCACACCTACGACGAGCATCGACAGAACATCAGAGAGTATCGGTAGGATCTCCTCTTCGGTAGAGGCGGTAGGAGTAGGCGATCGGGACGATGACGATGATGGCGGTGACGGCGAAGAAGAGGGGGAAGGCAGGAACGCCGGCAAGGATGGCAACGATCAAGAAGAGGCTTGCGAAAGTCCACACCCAGCCGGCGAGGCGGTGGGTCTTGTTCCAATTCTCCTCGCTCGCCAGCGTCCACGGTATCTTGATGCCGATGGTGTAGTTCTGCTTGCACGTCGGCAGGTAGTTGCCGATGGCCAGAAAGAGGATGGAGATGGCAAGCGGGATGATTCGCTCGATCCGGATGGGCAGGGCAAGGGCGATGAGGAGTATCGCCGTATTGGTCAACACACTGACCGGCGCGAGGATCCAGCGCGAGAGGGTGAAGATCCGGCTTCCGGTATCGCGTTTCGGGTCGGTGAGCAGGGCGAACTGCATCACGAGGTTTACGAGCGCAAGAAGGAGGGGGAGGCCGAGGATGGCCACCGGGCGACTGGCCCATCCATCCGCTACCCCTTGGGCGTTGAAGTGAATGGCGACCTCTTCAGGCAGACGGTGGTAGAGGGCCAAGGCGGGTACGATGGGCAGGAGGATGACGATGGTGGTCCAGAGGGTCGTCCGGTCAAAGATTCTCTTCTTCATGTGCCTCTCCGGTGAACTGACCGACCCAGAGCAGGAGTTGCTCGAAGACCGAAGCGTTCAGTTCGTAGTAAATATGGTTTTTCTGCCGCTCTTCGCGTATCAGCCGTGCCTTCTTGAGGACCGAAAGGTGGTAGGAGACCGTCGCTGCACTGAGATCGCTCACATAGGATGCGATCTCACCGGCCGAGCGGCGTCCGCCTTTGAGCAGGAGCAAGATGCGACGCCGTTGTCGGTCGGCAATCGCCTTCATCGTCTCAGCTATCCCCATCGCTCCCCCTAATTTCGAAAAGTATCTAAATAGATTGTAGGAGAGAATTCGCCCAAGGGTCAAGCAATGGGACACAACAAATGTACACATACGTACACGTGTACGTAACAGCACATTCTTAAATGCTTTATGATTGGCACGTTAGCTTGAAAAGATTACCGGCGATCGGAATCGAACCGATACGGATTATTCATCCATCAGATTTTGAGTCTGACGTGTCTACCAATTTCACCACGCCGGCGGATGCGAGAGTCACTCTATCAAAGATGGTGGGAAAATGCAACAGAAGTGAATGAGAATTGTTTTTTCATATTGTATGCTTTAGAGTGGACGTATTGGAGGCTCTCGTGAACACATCCAAACGCTTGCTGCTCCTCATCCTGTTGGTTGCCACCCTCACCTCGGCCCTTGTTGCCCAGCGCTCTGATGACATCCTCAGTGCTGACATCCCCATCATCTATGGCGAGGCCTCCTTCCGTGCCCGGATCCTAGAGCGCACCGGTGGCGAACGTTCACCGGTGGGCCTGGTGCTCAGCGGTGGGTCGGCGCGCGCCTTTGCCCATATCGGCGTGCTGCGGTACTTGGAGGAGGAGGGCATCATCCCCGACTTCATCATCAGCAACTCCATGGGATCGATCGTCGGCCTGCTCTACAGCGCCGGACTCTCCCCCGAGCAAATCTACAGCGCCGTCACCGGTGTCTCGATCGAGACACTCTTTGACCTCGGCTTCCCGCTCAACGGCGGGCTGCTCGACTCCTCACGGTTCCTCTCCAACCTCGCCTCGACCCTCGGTACTGACCTCGATCTCAGTGAGCTGGCCATCCCGATCATCGTCGCCACCGAGGATCTGGTGACCAAACGTCAGGTGTTGCTCAGCGAGGGCGACTTCTATACGGTCCTCAAAGCAAGTTATGCGCTGCCGGTCTACTTCGATCCGGTGGAATTTCGTGGCCATCTCCTCATAGACGGGGGCATCACCAACCTGGTGCCGATCGCCCTTGCCTTCGAGTACGCCGATACGGTGATCGTCTCAACGACCTTCTATGACATCGACACCCTCGATTTGAAGAACCCGCTGACCATTCTCAACGTCTCGCTGGACATCGGAAAACGACGGGCGGGAGTCGAGGAGCTGAAGGAGTACATCGACCAGGTCATCTGGATTCGAAATGCCGTAGAGGACGTCTCCTTCATGGAGTTCAGCCGCGTCCAGTACCTTGCCGAGAAGGGGTACGAGTCGGCACGGGCCCAGAGCGACCGGCTCTCCACCCTCCCCAAGACAGAGCGTTGGGCTGCACTCTTGGACCTGCGAAGCGAAATACAGGGAAAGCTCACGGCAAGCCAACGCCGTTATGCACTGTACGACCATGTGACGATGCACACCCCATCCCACCTCTTCGGCCCCTCGCTCACGAGCCAGGACAAAGAGACCCTGAGCGATGACTTTGGCCTTGGATTGGGCTATCGGTACGCCAGCGGCAACCTTGGGGTACAGGGCGAGCTGGGAGGCGTCTTCAACCTCTCCTCAAGCGATACCTTCAGCGCGATGCCGGCTCTCACGGCGCGTATCGACTACCACCTCTTCTCCCACCTGCGCACTTCAGCCTACGCTTCGATGCTCTACAATGTGAAGTCGGGGTTGCCGTTGCTCTTCACTGGTGCACGGGCAGAGGGACGGTTGCTCACCCTCGCCGACCAACTGCGCCTCTCGCTCTCCCAATCCTTTGAGCACGTCTCGGTCTTTGATGATGCCGGTGCATATCAATACTGGAAGGGGCATACCTTCCTCCTCACCTCAGAGGCGGAGGCGGTGTTGCAGTTGGACCAATCGAAGATGTGGCAACTGCCATACTCAGCGCTCTCTCTCTCCTACCAGCTCTTGGGAGACTTCAAGCAGACCCGGTCATTAGTAGCCTTCAGAGCGGAGAACGAGGTACTCTATGAGCCGATGGGCTTCTATGGGCGTATTGAGGGGTGGGGGCGCTTTGCCCTCGATGGGCAGGGTGATGTGCCGCTCTTGGCAACCGACGGCTTCCGTACCGCCGACCGGGTGTTGAAGAACCAGGGCCACGACCTCTCCGTCTCAACGAACCCGGCCAACCACCTGGTAGGCCTGAACATCGCCATCGGGTGGCGCCCAGGCACCTTCAGCCCCTCGCTCGGGGAGGTCTTGATCTTCAAGAATAGCTCGCTCTCCATCTACAGTGACCTGCTCTTCAGCAAAAACTCCTTCAAGGCGAACGTCAGCCTTGGCCTTGAGCTCCACACCGAAATCTCGCTGTTGGGCATCAACACGCTGCCGACCACCATCTATGGAGGGTGGGACCAGGCGGCAGCGGGCTTTGTGTGGGGGCTGTGGTTTACGCTGGCCCTATGATCGCTCCAGCTCCTCGATGATCTTCAGGTCCTCCTCGGTGAGCTCCAAGTTCGGTTCGCGCTCCTCCTTGACGACCACAGTGGGCACAGGTTTGCGCTCTGCGAAACCGGGGAGGATCGGCTCATCGTTTGGATCGTACTCGTGCTCGATGGGGGAGGGCAGCCTACCGTTGGCCACCGCTCTCGCGTCGGCGTCGATGGCCTTGGCGCTCTTGATGCGGGTAGCCGGATCGGAAAGGCCCTCCAACAGGGTAGCTATCGTCTCCTTGTTCATCGCCGAGGTATTGGTGAAGGAGCACTGGGTGGCACGTTCAAGCTGCTCGATGGCAGCAGCGACCTCACCGTAGTGAATGAGGACCTGGGCGTAGTGGACGTAGGGCTCTGCAAAGTGCGGGTTACGGGAAACGAGGTCTGTCAGCAGCCCCTCAGCCTCCTCCCATCGGCCGGAGAGGATGAAGAGCCAGCTCTGGTTGTCGATGATGCCCGGGCTCTGCTGGGCGTTCTCATACGCCTCGCTGACCAGCTCTTGGGCTTTCTCGAGCTGACCGGCAGCGATGAGGTAGGTGGTGTAGTTGATGTAGAGATTCTTGTCGCGGTAGCCACTTTGATGGACCTCCTCGACGCACTCGATCGCCCTGTCCAGGTCCCCCTCCATCCAGTAGGCCATGCTCACCATCGTCTTGGCCACCGCATCGAGGGACGGGTCCTTGCCCGTTGAGGTTGACAAAAAGTCGAGCAACACCTGCTTGCCCTCGTCCCGGTTCCCCCGTTGGAGGAACATGCTCGCTGCCGTGATGACGTACGGTTTCTGCACCCCCGCCTTGATGGCCTTCCGGTAGAGCGGCCACGCTTCCTGCCACTCATCGGGGTTGGCGCTGGTGGCCTTCTTGTTGGCCTTCATGTAGGGGAAGATCCCGCGGCGGATAAAGAGCAACCCTCCGATGAAGAGGACGAGCAGGCCGACCTTGTACAGCGCAGGGATCTTGAGGGTGATGATGATCACCGTGACGAGGATCGATAGCCAGAGCCCGAGGTTCTTGATTCGCTTCATATATGCCTCCCCATACACCTGCCTACTCTACTGGCAAGCGCCTCCCCTTGCAAGGGTTGTGCTCTTTGCATATCCTGTGTCCATGACCATCCTCCTCCATGCCTGTTGTGGCCCCTGTAGCACCGCTTCCGTCTGCCGACTCATTGAGGCGGGGTGGACGGTCGTGCTCTACTTTCCCAACTCCAATATCTGGCCCGAAGCCGAGCATGCCAAGCGGTATGAGGAGCTCCTGAAGGTGGCCGACCACCACAAGCTGACGGTCATCAAGGAGCGGTATGACCACGAGAAGTGGCTCGAGGCAGTCGCCGGCCTTGAGAGGGAGGGCGAGGGCGGTGCACGCTGCAGCCGATGCTTTGCCTACAACCTCGCCCAAGCCCACGACAAAGCTGTTGAGCTGGGCATCGGGCACTTCACCACCACACTGACGGTCAGCCGCTTCAAGAACAGTCGCCAGATCTTTTCAGTCGGTGAGCAGTTTGACGGCTTTGAGGCCATCGACTTCAAGAAACGGGGTGGCTTTGAGGCCTCCACCCGCTTGGCAAAGGAGATGGGCCTCTACCGCCAACACTACTGCGGCTGTGAATTCAGCGGGGAAAACAAGCGCTTTGCCTCGGTGCGAAGGTGATGATATACTCGTGCTGAGGGGGAGATGATGCTCAGAAAGCTCTTACGGTTCTTGACTGGAAGGCTCTTTATTTCGGCTATCCTCATCGTCTTCCAGCTGACCATCCTCTTCATCATCTTCTCCTATGCACAGAACAACACCCCGTGGATCCAGATCCTCTCCACCCTCTCCATCATCATGACACTGGTGGTGGTCGTACGCGACCTCAACCCCGCCTACAAGATCGGGTGGATGCTCCTCTTCATGTTCCTCCCCCTCTACGGAGGGATCTTCTACGTCCTCTTTGGTAACCGCAGGCTCAATCGACGTCTGCGCGCCCGCCTCGAGCAGCTGAACGTCGTCTACCAGAAGGGGGTGGAGGGCGGCTCCTACAGCGACCTGTTGCCGATGAGGGCATTGGACAGCTACTCCAGCACACTGGCGCGCCAAGCGCAGTACATCGTCAACATCACCGGCTACCCGGTGTGGTCGAACACCGAGGTCGAGTACTTTCCCTCCGGCGAGGCGTGGCTCATCGACCTGCTTGAGGAGATGGGCAAGGCGAAATCCTTCATCTTCCTCGAGTTCTTCATCGTCGCCGAAGGGGAGGTGTGGGACTCGATCCTCGCGGTGCTCCTCGACCGTCTGCGCCGGGGGGTGCGCATCTGCCTGATGTTCGACGATGTGGGTTCGCTCTTCACCGTCGAGTCCCACTTCGATACCCGCCTCAGGGCGCTGGGCATCGAGGTGGTGGCATTCAACCCGCTCAGAGCCCACCTCAACAGCCGCCTCAACAGCCGCGACCACCGCAAGGTGGTGGTCATCGACGGCAACATCGGCTACACCGGCGGGGTGAACATCGCCGATGAGTATGCAAACCGCCTCTTGCGCTTCGGCCATTGGAAGGACACCGCCGTCAAGCTCAAGGGCGATGCAGTGTGGTCGCTGAGCCAGATGTTCCTCCAACTCTGGGCTTTCTCCACCGGAAAGAGCGAGAACTTCGCCGCCCACCGCCCGACTATCACGGCGAGGACCGACGGGTTTGTCCAACCCTTCAGCGACAACCCGCTGGATGACGACAACGTGGCCGAGAACGCCTACATCCAGATCATCAGCACGGCCAAGCGCTACGTGTGGATCACCACCCCATACCTGATCCTCGACAATGAGATGATCACGGCGCTGAGGATAGCAGCCCAAAGCGGTGTTGATGTGCGGATCATCACCCCGCATATCCCCGACAAGAAGTACGTCTTCTCCGTGACGCGCAGCTACTATCGTGTCCTGCTCAACGCCGGAGTGAAGATCTACGAGTACACCCCGGGTTTTTTGCATGCCAAGATGTTCGTCAGTGACGACCGGGTTGCCATCATCGGGACCATCAACATGGATTATCGCTCCTTCTACCTGCACTTTGAGAACGGGGTGGTATTCTATGGCTCGTCGGTAATCCGCAAGGTGAGCGACGACATCAAGGACACACTGGCGGTGTGCCAGCAGATCAACACTGAATTTTTACGCAGACGCAAGTGGTACAGCCGCCTCACAGGACTCATCCTGCGTATGGCTGCCCCCTTGCTGTAGGAGGAGCAATGAGATTTCTGACCTATGGATCGACCAACATCGACCTGATCTTCACCGTCGACCACATCCTCGAGGGAGGGGAGACCCTGCAGTCCAGCAACCTGGTCAAAAGCGCCGGTGGAAAGGGCGCCAACCAATCGACTGCGCTTGCCAAGGCAGGGGCCGAGGTGTACCACGCCGGCAAGATCGGGGAGGATGGCGCCTTCTTGCTCGACCTGCTGTGCAGTTGGGGGGTCGACACCCGGTACGTACGCTCCTACGATGGGGCCACCGGCCAAGCACTCATCCAGGTCGATCGCAATGGGCAGAATGCCATCATCCTCTACGGCGGGGGCAACAAGGCCATCACGATCGAGGAGATCGAGGAGACCCTCGACGACTTTGGGGACGGAGATATGCTGGTGCTGCAGAACGAGATCGTCCACACCGCACACCTGATCACCAGTGCCAAGGAGCGGGGGATGAGGGTCTGTATGAACATCGCCCCCTTCGACCCATCGGTCTTCGACCTGCCACTCGACTTGCTCGACCTCCTTGTCGTCAATGAGATCGAGGGTGCGGCATTGGCCGAGATGGAGGGAGGCTCCCCCTTCGAAGCGATCCTCGACCGATTGGTAGCGCGCTATCCAACAACAGAGATTCTGCTCACCGTCGGCGCAGATGGCTCCTACTATGGGTTCGCCTCCAATAGAATCCACCAACCGATCATCGAAGCGGAGGTGGTCGACACCACGGCAGCCGGCGATACCTACATCGGCTACTACTTGGCGGCGATCGGCCGGGGATACAGCCCGAAGGAAGCGATGTATCGGGCGACCAAAGCCAGTGCCATCACCGTCAGCCAGAGCGGTGCGATGGCCTCGATCCCGTATGCCCAGGAGGTTTTCGACTGACGCACAGAAAAGAAGCCAGTGCACGTATGCACTGGCTTCGATGTGCAAGCTTGTCTGTCCGGACGCGCTTGTGAGGTTCTGTCAGGTTGCAACCACCATGACTACTCTCTCCCACCCCTGCTCGACCATCGAGTAGGTGAAGTTGTAGGCATTGGACTCTACAACAAGTCCATCGTCGGTTGCCAAAAATACGGTACGCTCGGGGATGTAGGCATGGAGTCGGAGGACCACCGGCTCACCGATTGATGCACTGAAGAGCAGGCAAGGGAGTGAGAGCAGGACTAGCGCGATGATCATGGCTCTGAACTTCTTCACATCTTCCCTCCTTCTTACATCGTTCATCCACTCTCATCGTATGTTCGATGTAAGAAGATGTCAAGGGAAAAATAAATAATTCTTTTATTTATAAGTAATTATAAGATGTCATATGTACAAAGTTACAGCCTCTAACATACACCAAAAACTTCACACATATAACAAGTTTTGTAAGAAGTTTTACCACGCGCTTGGCGTGCTTCTCACATTGAAAGTCGCTAAAAGTATGGTATTACACCCATGTATGGGAGAAGTGGATATGGCACAGGCAAATGTTCTGACAAAAGACACCAACGACAAGGATTGATGCTTCTGTCCGATGTGGCGATGGGAGAAGTAGGTCTACTTTGATCAATTGCCCAAGAGCTGGAGGTGGCTGCGCCGATAGGAGGAGGGGCTTTGGCCGGTGGACTCCTTGAAGCACTTGGAGAAGTGGAACTCAGAACAGAACTGCAGTTTGGCGGCGATCTCCTTGACCGAGAGGTTGGTGCTGGTCACCAACGCCCGGGCAGCTTCGAGGCGGAGGTTTGCGTAGTAGCGCATCGGTGTGGTGTTCATCCGGCTCTTGAAGAGGCGGACGAAGTAGGAGGGGTCGAGCTGGACGTGGGAGGCGATCATCTCGAGGCTCACCTTGTCGAAGAGGTGGCGCTGCATGTACCTGATGGCGCGCTCAAGGCGGTGGTCCTCCCCCTTGTTCTCCTCCAGCTTCGTGCCGGCGGCGAGGGAGTAGAGCAGGCCGAGCACCTGGTGGATGGCGCTTCTCTTCAGCGCCTCGTTCGAGCTCAGCCCCTTGTCGCGGACCTCCTCGAAGAAGAAGCGCCAGTTGGTGCCGATATGGAAGGGGTTCTGTACCTCGAGGCGTTCGATGAGCTCGCTCTCGCTGGGGCAGGAGAGGAGGGTGGCGTAGTAGGTGAGCAGCTCGCCACCGCCTGCCGCGATGCTGTGGATCGTCCCGGGCGAGGTAACGAAGAGCGAGCCCGGGTGGATGGCATAGCGGCTACGGGCGTTGGTGAAGGTCCCGCTGCCGCTGACAAAGTAGTGGAGCTCGAATTGTTCCTGGGCATGGCTGTGGACCCGTTGGTGCCACAGCAGTTCCAGCTCCTCCTGCATTTGAAAGACAAAGACTGCATCCAATAGCTTCATAGGTCAATAATATATATGTTTTGCCTATCCTGTCTATGGCCATATCGCTCGAGAGGGTTCATGCTAGAAGACACGAGGAGGACACCATGCAAGTTGTTGTAGGCCTTGATACTGGGACCCAATCGACGAAGGTCCTCGCCTATGATGTCAAGACGCGGCGCCCGGTGGCCAGCGTCAGCGCCCCCCATGCGATCATCCAACGTGAGGATGGCACCAGTGAGCAAGAAGCTGTATGGTACCTCGATGCCATTCGCTCATGCTTCGCCCAACTGCCTGCTGAGGTCAAGGACGCCATCGTGGCCATCGGGGTCGGTGCCCAACAGCACGGCTTCGTCCCAGTCGGCAGCGACGGCTCCCCGCTGGCCCCGGTCAAACTCTGGAACGATACGTCGACGGCAAGGCAATGCCAGACGCTCACCGAGCGATTGGGAGGAGAGGATGCGGTCTTCGCCCTTCTGGGCAACCAGATCCTGCCCGGTTACACGCTCTCCAAGGTACTCCACCTCAAGGAGCATCGACGGCAAGCCTACGACAAGCTTGCCCACATCCTGCTGCCCCACGATTATATCAACTTCTACCTCACCGACTCCTACTGGGCTGAAGCCGGCGATGCCTCGGGCACCGCATTCTACGATGTGCGCTCCCGGTCGTGGTGCGAAGAGGCGCTACGCGCCGTTGATGAGAAGCGCGACCTCAGCGCACTCTTGCCCCCACTCATCGACTCGGATGCCATCGGGGCCCGGGTGGGGCGAAGGGCTGCCCTGGAGCTGGGGATCCGCGAGGGAATTCCCGTCAGCAGCGGGGCGGGGGACAACATGGCCAGCGCCATCGGCTGCGGCTGTGTTCAGAGCGGGGATTTGGTGATGAGCATGGGCACCAGCGGCACGCTCTTCGGCTACAGCGATGAGGTCATCGCCGATGAGGAGGGCAGGCTCGCCGCCTTCTGTTCATCGACGGGCGGCTACCTGCCACTGCTGTGCACCATGAACTGCACCATCACCACCGAGAGTATCCGTGCCCTCTTCGGCTATGAGGTCAAGGAGCTCGACCGCTTGGCCGAGCGTGCCCCCATCGGGTGTGCAGGCATCACGATGCTGCCGTACTTCACCGGTGAGCGGGTGCCGAACCTCCCCGCTGGCAAGGGGGTCATCGCCGGCCTCGATATGACCAACATGAAAACCGAGAACATTGCCCGAGCGGCATTGGAGAGCTCGGTCTATGCGCTGCGCGGTGGGTTGGATGCGTTTGTCAGCCTCGGGTTTGAACCGGCGAAGATCATCCTCACCGGAGGGGGAGCGAAGAGCCCCATCTGGCGCTCCATCGCCTGTGACGTGATGGGCCTGCCGCTTGTCGTACCCACCATCAGTGAGAGCGCAGCCTTCGGGACGGCGCTTCAGGCGCTGTGGGCGCTTGAGGGGGGGAGTATCAGCGATATCGTCGCTTCCCATGTCTCCTATGACCAAGAGAAGTCACGGGAGGTGGACCGAGCGGCGACCGAAGAGTATATGGACGCCTATCGGCGTTATCAACAGTATGTGGAGGCGGTGTCCCCGCTCTACAGGTAGGAGGAATCATGCAATATTTTGTGGGAGAACAAGAGTATTTCAAAGGAATCGGAAAGATTCCGTTTGAGGGCAAGGGGAGCCGGAATCCACTTGCATACAAGTATTACGACGCCAAGCGCCTCATTGGAGGCAAGACGATGGAGGAGCACCTGCGCTTCGCCGTGGCCTATTGGCACTCCTTCTGCGCCGATGGAACCGACCCCTTCGGCAGTTCGACGATTACATTCCCGTTTGCCAAGAGCGACCGGTGGGAGCATGCGGTGGCGAAGGCGGATGCAGCGTTTGAGTTCATCACCAAGCTGGGAGCCCCGTTCTACTGCTTCCATGATATCGATGCCTCACCCGACCACGATGATGCGGCCCGCTATGAAAAAGATTACCACCGGATGGCTGACGAGCTGCTGAGGCGTCAGCAGGAAAGTGGTGTGCGCCTCTTGTGGAACACGGCCAACGTCTTCACCCACCCCCGCTACATGAACGGGGCGGCAACCAACCCGGACTTCAACGTCGTCAGCCGTGCTGCGGTGCAGATCAAGGCGAGCCTTGATGTGAACGTGAAGCTCGGCGGAGCCAACTATGTCTTCTGGGGCGGACGAGAGGGGTACATGAGCCTGCTCAATACCGACATGAAGCGGGAGCAGGAACACCTTGCACGCTTTCTGATGATGGCCCGCGACTATGGCAGGTCCATCGGGTTTACCGGTACCTTCCTCATTGAGCCCAAGCCGATGGAGCCGACCAAGCACCAGTACGACTACGATGCGGCCACGACGATCGCCTTCTTGGAGCACTGGGGCCTGGAGAAGGACTTCAAGTGCAACATCGAGGCCAACCATGCCACCCTGGCCGGCCACAGCTTCACCCACGACCTGCAGGTCTGTGCAGACCGGGGATTGCTCGGCTCAGTCGATGCCAACCAAGGCGATATCTTCAATGGATGGGACACCGACGAGTTCCCCACCAACGTCTACGATACCGCCCAGGCGATGGTGGTCATCCTCAAAAACGGTGGGCTGGGCAACGGTGGGCTGAACTTCGACGCAAAGCGGCGGCGCAACTCAACCGATGACGAGGACCTCTTCATCGCCCACATCGGCGGGATGGACAGCTTCGCCCTCGGCCTCGAGATCGCCCAGAGCATCATCGATGATGGCATCTTCGACGATTTTGTCAAGGCGCGCTACAGCTCCTTCGACAGCGGTGAAGGCAAGCGCTTTGCCGAGGGGAAGATGAGTCTGTCTGAGCTGGCCGACCATGGCAGGGGAGCCACGATCGAGAAGCGCAGCGGCAAGCAGGAGTACCTCAACAACCTGCTCAACTCCTACCTCTTCGGCTGATCAGAGGAGGGCTGCGATCTGGCTCTCATCCAGCGTCAGGCTGCTGGCGCTCAGCGTATCAGTGATCTGTTCGACCCGACTGGAGCCAGCGATGGCGATGGTCGGGTTCTTTTGGCTGGTCAGGAAGGCGATGACCACCGCCGCCGGACTCACCCCCAATTCCTCGCTCAAAGCGCGCACTTCGGGCACCAGGGCCCGGTTGCGTTCGGTGAGGAAGCGACGCCGTCCCGTCTCGCTCATGCCCTCCTCATCGCCTGCGATGAGCTTGGAGAAGAGACCCTTGGCTTGGGGAGCGAAGGCCATGACGGGAAAGTTGTGGTCGGTGTACCACGCCTGTTCACTCTCGTTCATGCACACCAGGGTATCGTCGCCCCAGATCTCGGGGGTGCAGTGGGCGAGGCTCCACTGGATCTCGCTGATGATAAACGGCGTCTTGCCTCGTGCCGTTGCCCAGGTGTTGGCCGCTTCGATGCGGGCAGTGGTCCAGTTCGATGCACCAAGGTGGCGCACCAGCTTCTTGTCGACCAGGATTTGGGCCAGATCGATGATCTCATCAGCACCCATGGCTGGGTTGTCGCGGTGGAAGAACCAGATATCCAGTGTGTCGGTCTTCAGCTGATCGAGGCTTCGATTGATGTCGTCCATCATCTCGCGCTCGCTGATCCGGCTTCGGTGCATATCATCCTTATGGGGGTGACAGCCCTTGCTGGCGATCACCAGTTGCTCCCTCATGCCGTTGGCAGCCAGCCACCGGCCGATGACCTGTTCGCTGGTCGACGGTTCTCCCGCCTTGTCTTGTCCGTAGATGGCGGCGGTGTCGAGGAGGTTCCCCCCGCTCTCAACGTAGATATCCAGTTGTTTTTGTGCCGTCGCTTCGCTGATGGCCGCCCCATAGTGGTCGCAACCAAGGGCGATTTGTGCAAGGCGCATGGTGTGAACGTCAATGTATTTCATCAGATTTCAATCCCCAGGAATCGTTTGACAAGGATTCCAATTCCGAACGATATGGCTGCGACGCCAAGGCTGATCGCCGCCATCTCCCCAAAGCGTCTGCCGAAGGGCAGATCCTTTGCCACTGAGATATAGTAGGTGAAGAGCAGGATAATGACCACCACGATCGTGAGCATCACCGCGAGGCTGACGAAGGGGTTTTGGAAGACCAAGTACGGGGTGATCATGGCAGCGACGGTAAAGAGGTAGGCGATACCGGTGTACATGCTGCTCTTGGCGGCATTCTCCTCGCCGCTGTTCTTGGTGGAGAGGTACTCGCTTGAGGCCATCGACAGGGTGGCTGAGATGCCGGTGATGAGGCCCGAGAGGGCGATGAGGCGGTTGTTGGCCAATGCGAAGGTGAGGCCGGCGAGCGTGCCGGAGAGTTCGACCAGCGCATCGTTGAGACCCAGCACCATCGAGCCTACGTACTGCAGACGCTGCTCGTCGAGCATGGCCAAGAGGCTCTGTTCGTGGCGCTGTTCGTCATCGGCGATCTGCTTGGCCTGGGGCAGCTCTCTCATCATCTGTGTATACCCCTCGATGGCCTTGTCCTCACCCATTTCCATCCGCTTGAGTACGAAGGTATAACCGAGGAGTGTGGCCAGAAGGGTGTAGAAGAAGACCTTGAACCGGTTGGGCTTGACCTCCGTTTGGGTCAGTTTCTCCCAGATCTTGGCATGGCGTTGTTCCTCTTCGGCGATTCGCAACAGGATCGTACTGTCATCCTTGTCCTTCACCCGCTTGGCAAGGCGGGTGTAGATGAGGTGTTCGGTCAACTCGTTTCTCTGCATTGTCAACAGCGCCTTGTGTGTCCCGGCGCTCAATGATGGTGTCTCCATATGGCTCTCCTGAGCGATAGTATAGCTTGTGTTGTATGAGAGGGCCAGTCTCGCCTTGACCGTAATTGTTTCTCTTTGTAGTATTATCGTATGAAAGAAGATACATCTGATGTGGCAATCGACGACCTGGTGAAGGTCTTCGCCGAGACCACCGAACCAGCCCAGATGGCCAAGCTGCTTGAGGAGATGCTCACCCCCAAGGAGCTGAAGGACCTGCACCTCAGGTGGAGCCTGATGAAGGATCTCTATCGAGGCAAGCCACAGCGGGAGATTGCAGCAGCCTACGGCATATCGCTGTGCAAGATCACCCGGGGTTCGAAGATCCTCAAGCAGCCGGACTCCTATACCAAGAGCCTGCTCAGTGATCGATACGATGACCATCTGAGGATTTAAGGACAAAAATACACCTTTCATTTTCTCTTCGGGTGTTCTACAGTAACAGAAGATCACCGAAAGGAGTGCCCATGAAACGCTGTAGTGCTGCCGTCATGCTCATCGTGCTTTGCCTACATTCATTGTTCGCAGTTGCTACCCCAGCCCAAATCCCATTGGACTCCCCGATCTACCAGGAGATGGACACCCTCTACCGCCTCACCGGCAGACCGCTTCCCTCCTCATCACGGCCATGGAACACCTATGAGGCACTCCAGATGCTGGAATCCGTTCCCACCGGCGGTCAGTATGCCGAGCTTCGCAACACCATCGCCGACCGACTCAATGATACGTCGATCAAACGGGTGAGCGATACCTTCGCCTGGCGCATCACACCGACACTTGCCGTTGAAAGTTACATCCATACCAACCCCACAGGTTTCAAGACCTACGCCGATTGGATGTACAGCTATGATGAGCGCAAGCCGATGCTCGACCTCGATATCGCCATGCAGTACGGCGCCACCTTCTACTTTGCCACATCATTGGAAGCGGGGGTGGGGGCGTACTCGGAGACGCTCGATCCCAAGCCGGGAGCCAGTACAACGTATGATGGACCCATCGGAGCATTGTTCGATGCGAAAACGGTTACTCTTGTCGACTCTGCATATTCTTACCGAGAAGTTTTTAATACGAACATCTACCGCAGTGGCCTGAACTTTGAGGCGGATTTTCCCCGCCGCTCCCAACTCACCGCAGCAGGGCCGTGGTGGGAGGTCACCCTGGGGCGCGGGCCGCGCAAGTGGGGCCACGGATTGACAGGGGATCTCATCATCGGCAGCCATATCTCCAACCACACGAGCCTGTCGGCGTCGTTCTTCACTCCCACAACAAAGATCCAATTCCTCTACCTCTTCTTCACCGACTTTATGACCAAGACAAAGAACCGGGTGTTCCTCGGCCACCGCTTTGAATTCCAACCGCTCTCCTGGGCGCGATTTACCATCAGTGAGAACATCATGGTCCTGGTCAACGGCATCTCGCCGGAGCTCTTCGACCCCACGTATATGTACCACAACGTGTACGACGAAGACTTTGCAAATGCCATCGCAGGGGTGGAGGCGGAGTTTGCCATTGCCAGCGGCCTCTCCTTCCACACCCAGGTCGCCCTCGACCAATTCCAACTCGCATCAGAGACGGGCAGCGAGGCAAATGCCCTGGCACTTTTGGCCAACCTCACCTATTCGTGGCAACAACAGCGTGGATATTGGACCGGCCAGGCAGAATTTGTGATGATCGACCCGGCCTTCTACCGTCGTCATAAAGTGGACTTCCTGGTCGCCCGTGACCTCCTCAAGAATCAGCGCAGCGGGGTGGTGATCATCGATTATCTCGGCCATCGGTGGGGATCGGACAGCCTCGTCTACTCGGCGAACATCGGCTACTCCATCCCCAACCTGCTCGATGTGGCAGGCTCGGTGACGATCCATCGCCAAGGGGAGATGACCTACCGTGAGCCGCATGACTTTGGTAATAATTCAAGCCATCCCCCCGGTACCCTTGATGGGCCCCCTCCGTATGGCAATGACGTCACCGAACGCTTGATCGTCTCCCTCGCAGTCAGCTGGCAGACCCCCGTGAAGGGACTCTCCCTCCATAGTCAGGTCGATTGGATCGGACGGCGCGTATATCACAAGGCTGCCAAGAGTGCTACTCAGTATGCACAGGATCTGCAGATCACGGTCGGGGTCTCAAAGAGCTTCTAGGAGGTATTGGAGGGGTGATGAGTCTACATGAGAGTTCCGTAAGCCTTCAGGGTATGATACCATGGCCTGACGTTGTATATCAGAGAATGAGGTGTGATCCGGTATGAAACATAGCAAACGCTCGTTGCTTGCCATCCGCGTGGCCACAGACGTCGTTGCCGTCACCGCTTCCTGGCTTCTTGCAGGGCTTCTACGCTTCTATGTCATCCCTGGTGGTGACTCCTTCCAGTCGTTTTTATCGTACCTGCAGCTGGCAGGATATGTTGTGGTGTTCAATCTCTACTTCATCAGCAGGAACGGCCTCTATGCCGATGACCTGGAGCACTCTTGGCGCAAGGAGACGACCGCGATGGTCTTCAGTACCTTTGAGGCGTTCCTCCTCCTGGTGGTCATGCTGTACTTTCTGTACTTGGGCAAGATCACTCGTATCGCCATCGGGATGCATCTGATTTTTTCGGTGGTCTTCCTGGTGACCGGACGAACCCTCGTTTTCAACTACGTCAAGAGAGCATACGCAAAAGGCAAATACACGCGCAGAATTTTGTTGGTGGGGTTTGGCGAAAATTTGACGAACTTTGAACGAGATTTACGCAGTGATACGGTGAAGGGCATCACCGTAGTGGGCCAGTACGATGGCTCAGGTGGCCCGATCGGTCAGGTCAAGCAGCTGGACGGAGCGTTGCTCCGCGATGTGGTGGAAGTGCAGAAGCCCGATCTGGTGGTCATCGGCTATCCCCCGGCAGAACAGCATCATCAACGGACCATGATAGGGCAGGCAGTGGATCTCTTGAATGAACGGGTGGTCATGCTGCCCAACCTCCCTGAATCCTATATCGGTACAAAGGTCTCGGACTTTCGATGGACACCGATGTTCACCCTCAATGCCGCCGAGATGGGGGTGTTCCAACGGATGATCAAGCGGAGCTTCGACTTCGTCGCCAGCTTGTGTGCACTGATCATCCTCTCCCCGCTGCTCGCTCTCATCGCCCTGATCATCAAGCTCACCTCACCGGGACCGGCGATCTTCAAACAGCAGCGCGTCACCCGTGATGCCGAGATCTTCACCATGTACAAGTTCCGCTCGATGCGCACTGATATGAGCGAGGGGGAGAAGGCGCGGTGGACGGTGGAGGATGATCCGAGGGTGACCAAGATCGGAAAGTTCATCCGAAAGACGAGCATCGATGAGCTGCCCCAACTCTTCAACGTCCTGGGCGGCTCCATGAGCCTGGTCGGGCCACGGCCCGAGCGACCTGAGCTGGTGGAGCAGTTCAACGACGAGATTCCCGGCTACCGGCTCCGTCACCGCTTCAAGGCGGGGATCTCCGGGTGGGCACAGGTCAACGGGTGGAGGGGGGACACCTCCCTTGAGCGACGGATCGAGTTCGATCTCTACTACATCCGCAACTGGAGCCTCTTCTTCGATATGAAGATTGTCCTATTCACCTTCCTCAAAGGTTTTGTCAATGAAAATGCATATTAATGGTGAATCCTCATCCCCGCTGAGGTGTTTCGTGTTGGTCGTGGCACTTTTTTTTGCCATCATGACGAGCGTGTGGGCGGGCAGTGAAGAGCTGAGAGCCGCGCTGCCGATGCTGAGCGACGCAGAGTATGAGCAGCTCTCCCGCACAGAGATGGTCTATGGGATCTCGCTCACTGGCCCACCGATCATCCGATACTTCGTCCCCGGCACTGAAGCGGCAAGGCGTGCGCTCCTGGTCCAGGATATTGAGAAGGGCTTTGCACTGGGAGCGGTGAACTATATCCCCTATACCCCGGCACTGAAGGCGATGGACCAGGGAGAACGTCAGCTTGCCATCTTCAACAAGATTCGGGCCATCTCCACCCAGGAGGGGGTGACCTACATCTCCCATCGCGCGGGGGATAAGGAGCGGACTCTCATCGAACGCTCCTCCTACATGGAGGATGATCGGAACCTCAACCGGCTCCTTCCCGATCCCGTGGTGACGGTCTTTCCCCTGACCGCACACAGTTATGTCTACCAGCGTGACACCTCCTTCGGGGGTAATCGCTACGAACACACCTACACCAACAGCGACCGCGAGATCTTTGTGTCCATCGAGAACATCAGTTCGATGAAGGTGCTGGGTATCTTCACCGCGGTGAAGAGCGGACAGCTCTCCATGAACATGGGGACCTACCAGTTGGATGACGGGCTCCTGCTCGTCGCTCTCACCAGTATCGAAGGCCGTAATCCGACGGTCTCTGTCTTGGGCCTCAGCGTCGACCTTCCATCGGCGTTCAGGCGGCGTATCGTCGCAGTCCAGAATTGGCTGATCGACCAACTCAATACCATTGGTCAATAGGGATCCCACATGAAACGAATACCCATCGCTCTGTTGCTCGCCATCGCCGTTGCTTTCTCCCTCTCCCCGCTCTCGGCCGCCAATCATCTGTCGGTTCCGGTCGATCATCGGGTGTACAAGATTCTCGATAGTGGGCGCATCCGTGGCCTCTATGATGAGAACCTCATCTCGGTCAAGCCCTATACGGTGAGCACGGTGGTCACCCTGCTCAGTCAGATGATGGACAACCCAGCTTTATTGCAGGCGGGGGAGGGTGAGGAGATCGCACGCCTTCTTGAAGAGTTTGACACGGTCTATGGCAACTCCCCAAGCGGGCTCGATGAGATCTTCTCCACCGGGTACCTGCGCTTCCTCGACCCGGAGCGTACCCTTGGCGCCTCCTTTGGGATTCAGATCGATAGCAACCAGCGTGTGGACCTTGCTAACACCAAGCAGTATGACAGCCGAAATGTGATCAAGGCGATCCTCCGGGGGGATATCGGGCCCAACATCTCCTTCAACATGGACTTTGGCCTGGCGATGGACAACCTGAATCCGTACCTCTTCCTCCCCAATGAATTCACCATCCCGGGTGAAGGCTTCTACTTGAATCTCTTGACCGGAGGAAGCCAGCCCCCTGATTTCCCCTTCGGGGGGTATTATCTCGGGTTGCTCTACAACCCCGAG
>JALOBD010000206.1 GCA_023228445.1 Sphaerochaeta sp.
AGCGCCGCCTCAGATCTGAGGCGGCTTGTTGTGATTGCATCAAAACAATCCTTGCCTAAGAAATTGTGAATGAGCAAATCATACTTATTCAGTTGTTATTGTCTTGTTGTGATAGACTTTCCTCATCATCGACGACGTCATTTAGATATTGGTTGCGCCGCTTTTTGATGAGCGAATGGGTGGGGATTTTCATTCGGCGCTTCATTTTTTGATGATATTGTAGAGAAGATTTCGGTTGACAGTTAACTACTTGGATGCTATTTAATAGTGTAAAGACTGGGCGAACAAAGGGTTTGATGTAAACACTCACGAGTGTCCCTTAAGTAGCCCGCTTTATAATTGATGTCAGTATAAAACTTCTCGGTAGGATGGGTTTCATCCTGCAATTGGTAGGCGATCTTCCTCTCAAGACAGGCGAACCTGTTCTGCAGGTAAGTTATGTTGTTTTCGATCTTGTCCAAGCCGTACAACAGCCGCAGCCTCCCCTCAACCGATCATGCAGGATTTGCTCCATTTCGGCGATGATCTTCTCAGAGGCTTTCCACTGTGTAAGCCCATCAAGCACACTATCTCCATATTTGGATTTACTTTAAGAACAACGAGATTGATCTATTTCCCATAACATGACAGACCCGGTTCAGCACAATGAAATGATTCACAACGAAACACAGGAGGCACCGGACCACGAGCTGAGGAACTCAGTTGCGAGCCCTTGCGGTGTCTGCTTACGATAATTTGCCATTCATTACAAAAACTTCTCATTTTTCTTGCAACCCTCCACCATGACCGCTAGCATGACACAAAGGAGTTCTTGTGCAGAGAGAAGAAAAACAACTCTATCAGATCATGGCGATCATCATTGTGGCCACCGCGCTCTTCGCCTTGGTCAGTGGCGGTCCGCTTGCAGTGCTCAAGGGAACCCTCCACCTTCAGGCCAGCAGTGCCCGCCTTATCAGCGACTTCACCCTCCATGGCCCTCAGGTCGCCCTCTTCAACGCCACCACCGTCGCTGCGCTGGGCTTGGTCATCGTCTTCTACGCCTCCATCAGCCTCTCGGGGCCGACGCTGGCCTGTATCTTGACGATGATGGGCTTCTCCTTCTTCGGCAATACGCTGCTCAACTGCACCCCCATCATCATCGGGGTGTGGATCGCCAGCAAAGTCGCCGGCAAGACCTTCGGTGCCTACTCGATCATCGCCCTCTTCGGCACCGCCTTGGGTCCGCTGGTGACGTACGTGATGTTCGAGATCGGCCTTGCCTTGGCCATCTCAATTCCCCTCGGCCTCTTCTGCGGTGTCTTGGCAGGTTTTCTCCTTCCTGCCGTTGCCAGCCCCCTCTTGATCCTCCACCAGGGGTACAACCTCTACAACATGGGCTTCAGCTGCGGCTTCTTGGGCCTCTTCTGGGCCAACATCCTCCGTGCGGCGGGCAGGATGGAGAATCTGGTCATCGCATGGAACAGTGAGACAAGCCTCTCGATGCTCCTCTTCATCCCCCTCCTTTCACTCCTCTTGCTGATCTTTGCCCGCATGAATGGACGGACGAGAACCAATATCAACGAACTACGGGCAATCCAGCTACTGACCGGACGTCTGCCCTTCGACTTCTTCGACACCGGCCAGTTCGGGGGAACGTTGATGAACATCAGCCTGCTCGGCCTCGCCGGGTGGGCGTATGTATTGCTCATCGGCGCGCCGCTCAACGGGCCGGTGGTGGGAGGCATCCTCACCCTCATGGCCTTCGGCGGCTTCGGCAAGACGCTGCGCAACACCTTTCCCATCGCCCTGGGTGTACTGCTCGCCACCCTGCTCTTCGGCAAGACCCTCTCTGCTCCCGGCCCAATACTCGCCATCCTCTTTGGCACCACCCTCGCCCCGATCGCCGGCCAGTTCGGCATCCTCGCCGGCATCGCCGCTGGGATGGTCCACCTGATCATGGTCGAGGCAACCGCCGCTTGGCACGGTGGGCTGGATCTCTACAACAACGGTTTTGCAGGTGGCCTGACAGCCACCCTCTTTGTTGCTATCCTGCAGTGGTACAAGACCAATCGTGCACGGGAGGATTTCGACTGATGAAACGCAAGAAATTCCTGAGCCGACTCATCGGCGAGATGACGGGTTTTCTCTTGGAGAGCAACCCGCTTCGCCTCGTCGTCAGCCTCCACCAGGAGGAGGATGGGGCGCATATCACCTTCTTTGATGATACCCAACGCACCGAAGCTGAGATCAAGCGGATCACCGAGGCGCTCAACCCAAAGAAGGTGCGCCCCGAGCTTGCCGAATACTATGGCTCGATGGCCGGCAGCACCCTGAACCTCGACGCACGGCTCAAGCTCATCGGCTGGCAGGTCAAGCATGCCACCGTCTCCAACAGCGAGAGCGGCATCAAGATCGACCTCTGGCTGGGAAGCGACGCCTTCAACCCCCAAAACTTCACTGTGGAGGAGCATACGTAACCAAATTTACCCGATTGGGTATGTCAAGTATTCTTACCCTACTGGGTACACAGTATCGGAGACCCTCATTGCAACACAACGCCAGCAACCCTCTCTTTCTCTCTCCCACCTTGTGTGCTCTTCGCAACGGAAACAGGTTGACCCAAGATGAGGCTGGCTCAAAGGAGAGTGGTAAGCGATGAACATGCGTTCACTCTCTGTCTGGCACAATGGGATACGGGTCGGCACGTGGTCAGTCTCTTCATCATCACAGCACAGCTTCACCTACGATGAGGCGTGGATCACCTCGCCCCAAAGCCGACCAATCTCCCTCTCTATGCCAGTGACGAGTGCAAACGAACCTTATCGGGGTAAACGGGTACTCTCGTTCTTCGACAACCTGTTGCCAGACTCAGAGGCGATCAGGCTTCGCATCAAAAGCCGCAACAATCTCCGCTCTGATTCCCCGTTTGACCTGCTCTCAGCAATCGGTCGTGACTGCGTCGGGGCAATCCAGCTACTGCCTTCCGATGGAGAGCCAGCACCGCTCTGCATCGAAGGAAGGCCACTCGGTGAGTCAGAAGTAGCGGCAATGCTCAGAGAGGGTGCCGTTCCCTCACTCGATGGCGAAGCAGTATCTCTTGCCCTGCCCGGAGCCCAAGAGAAGACAGCCTTGTTGTTTCACAACAATCAATGGTGTATCCCTTTGGGCACAACCCCTACAACCCATATCATGAAACTGCCGATAGGACCGTTCGGACCATATGGCGTCAACCTCAATACGTCCATCGAGAATGAGTGGCTCTGTTCCCTCATCGGCAAAGAGTTGGGCTTACATATTGCTCATTCTACGCTTCAACGCTTCGAGGATCAGCGCGTCCTCATCGTCGAGCGCTTTGACCGGCGCTACTGCCCCGATTGCTCCCACATCCTCCGCCTCCCCCAGGAGGACTTCTGCCAGGCGACCGGCACCGCACCCACGTTCAAGTATGAGAGTGATGGAGGACCGACGATGGCGACCATCATGCATATGTTGCTCACCTCTTCCAATGCCGCAGACGATCGTGAACACTTCTACCATAGCCAGATTCTCTTCTGGTTACTCGCGGCCCCTGACGGACATGCAAAGAACTTCTC
>JALOBD010000207.1 GCA_023228445.1 Sphaerochaeta sp.
TGAAAAAAGTTGCAGTACTGCTTCTCGCACTGGTTGTGCTCGGCACAGCACTGGTTGCGCAGGGGGTGAGGGATGACGCAGCAGGCAAGGTCGTATTGAACGTATTGAACTACATCGATATGAGTGAACCGAACAGCGCCAATGAAGTGAGGATGATTTGGGAGAAGTTCGAGGGCGAAAACCCGGACATCAAGATTGTCCGCGAAGACCTCTTTGGCGAGCCCTTCCACCAGAAGGTCGAGGCGTATGTCGCCAGTGGCCAGCTTCCTGATGTAATCTACATGTGGCCCAGCGGACGTTCAACAAGTCTGCAGACCACCCGGAGCGTCAAGGATCTCAAGCCGTTCTTGGTTCGTGATGGCCTGTGGGATAGCTACAACCCGGCAACCCTTGAGCCACAATCTGCCGGCTACCTTGCCGAGCTTCCCAATGGCTTGACCACCACGCACATGCTCTATGTGAACAAGAAGGTGCTTCGCGAAAACGGCCTGCCCATCACTACCGACTTCAATGAGATGAAGAAGATGGTTCCCATCCTCAAGGCGAGGGGCATCGAGTTGATCGCCATGGACAACATGGACGACTGGGTGATGCAGAGCTGTCTCTTCAGCATGGTCGTCGGTCGGTATGGTGGCGTTGATTGGTTCGATCGCATCGAGTCAGGCCAGGCAAAGTTCACCGATGACTGGTTTGTCAGATCGCTTGAGTTGATCGATGACATGTACAAGAGCGGTATGGTCAACCGCAACACCTTGGGAAGCCCCTACGGTGCCTCCCGCTCCTCCTTTGCCACCGGCAAGGCGGCGTTCTTCATCGATGGTGACTGGGCCACCGGCTCCTTCATGACCGACATCACCACCGGCGATGCGCTCATCAGCCGCAAAGCCCAGGAGGAGGACTTTGAGCTTTGGGCCATCACCAATCTGCCCGGTGAGGTTGTCCACATGTCCAACAGTGGCGTCGTGGGAACCGGATGGGGCATGAGCGCCGATATCCCGGCAGGTAGCGCCAAGGAAGAGGCGGCGTGGAGATTGATCAAGTTCATGCAGGGCGAGTATGCACAGACCTACCGCCTCGCCACCGGTGCCTCGTTCCCTTCGAATCTCAAGGTTGATGTTGCCAAGGTCGTACAGGAGCAGAACCTGGAGCCGTTCATCACCAAGCGGGCGGACTACTACAACGAGTACGTGCCCATCACCCCGGTTATCGACGGTGTGTTGGAGTCGGACGTCCACGGTGTGATCAACACCGGCCTGCAGGAGATTGGTCTTGGAGCAAAGACCCCTCGTGTCGTCGCTGCTGAAGTGCAGAAGGCATGGGAGGATTGGCTCAAGCGCCAGTGATCGTTCTCGTCACAACTGTTGACCAGGGAGGCCGTACGGCCTCCCTGGTTTCGCTTCTCTTCCTAGCGTCGTGGAGCTGGCTTGAGCGCTGAGGCGGTTGTGCTGAAAATCGACAGGAAATGGGGGCTATGTGGTGCAAACCATGCCATTTTTCGGGTGATCATGGTGTGTTTGGACGCTTGGCTGGTGTCTCTGCCCACGCTTTGCGGGGGGAGGGAACCACCTGGGCACAGGAGGGACGCAATCGAGCACAGGTGGATCAACGTACAATGTAATACAGCCTAACTATTTTGATTAAAAGAACTTGCCGAGGTCGCCTCGGTGAACGGTATCGAAGATCAGGATTGCGAAACGCAGGGGGGTATGATAAAATGCAGACCAGAGGAGGAGGAGAATGTCACATAGTGGGACGCCATCCCACTATACGAAAAGCATTGCATTATTGGCAAAAGTGTGCCTATCATAGAGGCATAAGTTCTTTTTTATGGAGGTTATTATGAAAAGGCTGACTGTAATGTTGTTCGTCGTGTTGTTGGTTGTATCATTCGGCTTGTCAGCTCAGGCTGCTGCAGAGAAGCAGATCGTCCTGAAGCTCTCAGAGGTACACGCCGAAGGGTATCCGACCACGATGGCCGACCATGAGTTCGCTCGCCTGGTAGAGGAGCGGACCAATGGGCGCATCAAGGTTGAGGTGTACAGTGGCGGAACGCTGTATGGTGAAGAGACGGCAGCCGTTGAGGCGCTGCAGGTCGGCGACCTTGCCTTTGCCCGTGTCTCCACCTCTCCGGTGTCCAGCTACGTCAAGGCACTCGATGCCATCCAGATGCCGTATCTGTACAACAACAGCGAGCACATGTGGGCGGTCCTCAATGGCCCGGTAGGACAGAAGCTGTTGGAGGATGTTGAGAAGGTCAACTCCGGCTTGATCGGCCTGTGCTACTACGATGCCGGGGCTCGTTCCTTCTACACCACCCGTCCGGTGCGTTCAGTCGCGGATTTGGCTGGTCTGAAGATTCGCTTGCAGAACAACCAGATGATGGTACGGATGGTCGAGCTGCTCGGTGGTACCCCGGTGACCGGTATCGGACCCAACGATGTCTACTCTGCCATTACGCAGGGCGTCATCGACGGGGCTGAGAACAACTGGCCCACCTACCAGAACATGGGAGACTACGAGGCTGCCAAGTTCTACACCCTTGATACGCACACCCGTGTTCCCGAGATTCTGCTCGGCTCTGTCGCCGCGTTGAAGAACGTGAGCGCCGAGGATATGGCGATCATCCGCAAGGCGGCCAAGGACACCCAGGAGTTTGAGATTGCAGCATGGGCGCAAAAGGAGAAAGAGGCTGAGGCCATCGTCCGCGCAGCGGGCACCACGGTTATCGACCTGACTCCACAGGCGTTTGCTGAGTTCCAGACTCGTATGGCTCCGCTCTATCAGGAGTTTGGGTCCGAGTGGGCTAGCATCATCGCAGAAATTCAGGAAATCGGAAAAGCGTACCGCTAGACCGGACCCTGATCACTATCTCAGGGGGACCATTTGTGTTCCCCTGTTCTTTCACACACCAAGAGGGCAATGAATCATGAACAAAATTGCTGCACCGAAGGGCCGTGTCCGGGTTTGGCTGGAAGAGAACCGGCTGGTGCCCGACCCAAGTAAGATGCATGGCGCCTCGGCGATCGCCGAGATGCTGCGTGTCCTGAACCATTGGGCCCACAAGATCCTCCTGTATATCGCTCAGGTCGCGTTGGCTGTGATGGTCGTATTGGTCATCATGACGGTGACCCTGCGCTACGTATTTAGAACCGGCATTGGTTGGGCTGAGGAGGTCCCCGTACTGTTGGTGATCCTGTTTGCCTTCCTTGCCACTGCCATCGGGGTACGCGACCATATGCACATCTCGATGAATGTGGTCTACAACATGTTCCCGAGCCATGGCAAGATTCGCAAAGTGTTGGACTTTTTCGGCGATTTCTGCGTCCTTCTGTGCGGTGCCTTTCTCGTCTTCTATGGGACGCGGTACGTGGCACGCCTCTCCGTGTTGACCGGTATACTGCCGATGACCGGGTGGCCGACGTTCATACAGTATATACCCGCCCCGATGGCAGGCTTTGTCATCGTCTTTGACCAGGTGCTCTTCATGACGGGGATCCTGGACAAGGAAGACCTCCTCTACTCCAAGAAGGAAGTTGATTGGAGCGAGGTGGTGAAGGAACA
>JALOBD010000208.1 GCA_023228445.1 Sphaerochaeta sp.
CCATGGATGAAATGCAGAAACCCGCAGTAACAATGCCGCTGATCGGCGACCCGGCACCCGCTTTTACCGCTGTGACCACGCAGGGAGACATCAACTTTCCCGCAGACTACAAAGGCAAGTGGGCGATTCTCTTCAGCCACCCGGCTGATTTCACCCCCGTCTGTACCACCGAGTTCATGACCTTCGCCTCGATGCAGGAGGAGTTCAAGGCGTTGAACACCGAGCTCATCGGCCTCTCAATCGACTCGATCTACGCCCACATCGCGTGGCTGCGCAAGATCCAGGAGATCGAGTGGAAGGGCATGAAGAACCTCGAAGTCACCTTCCCCGTCATCGAGGACATCTCGATGGACGTTGCCAAGAAGTACGGCATGGTGCAGAGCCAGTCCTCCACCCAGGCCGTCCGTGCAGTCTTCGTCATCGACCCCAAGGGCATCGTTCGCACCATCATCTTCTACCCCGCCTCGATGGGACGCAACTTCGATGAGATCAAGCGCGTCATCCTTGCACTGCAGAAGGCAGACAAGGACCAGGTGGCTACTCCAGCTGACTGGAGACCCGGTGATGACGTCATCGTCCCCACCCCCGGCACCTGCGGCACCGCCAAGGAGCGGATGGCCGACAAGGATGAGGACCTCAACTGTGTCGACTGGTTCCTCTGCTTCAAGAAGGACAAGAACTAAGAGACCGACAAAAACGTCACACAAACACGAGAGGGAGAGCGGCAGCTCTCCCTCCCTTGATGGAAACGATGGCAGTTCATCGGTATTCGATGGCCCCTTTGGTGCAGACGCGCTCGCATTCGTGGCAGACGAGGCACTCCCTCTTGATAATCTGGTGTTTCTCCTCCTTGACGATGGCGGCAGAGGGACAGACCCGGGCGCAGCGGGTGCAGTTGTTGCACAGCGCTTCGTCGATGACCATCGATTTCTTTGAGAAGCGGCCTGGCACGCTCAAGATTGTACCGTACGGGCAGAGGTGGCGGTGCCAGAGCGCTTCATCAAGGAAGATGGAGAGCAGAACCCCAAGGCCGAGCAGCGCCGGTAGAACCGGCAGCTTCTTTCCCGTCTTGAAGACGAAGCCCATCGTAGCCAGGAAGAGGACGAGGACGATGAAGCGCAATACGTCGCTCTCAATCCAGGCGGGCATCGGCTTCCGCTTGATCTTCAACTGCTTCTTCACCCAGCTGATCGGTCTGATGACCGTGTTGATGGGGCAGAGCCAGCCGCAATAGAAGCGGCTGAAGAGGAGGGCGAGGAGTGTCGAGGCGGCAAAGACCGCCATCCAGAGCTGTACCTTGCCTGCGGCGAGCAAGAGGATGAAGAGTGCCAGGGTGATGATCTGCACACTTCGTTGGATTATTTTTTTCACTGCGTTTCTTCTTTGTATACCCTGGGGTGAGGAGCTTTGACGATGAAGAACTCCACCGGCTCGTCTGCGCCATTGGTGATGTTCATCTTGGTATGGAACGGTACCTGCACCACACTCTTGGTGTATCGGTGAGGCTCTTGGTCTCCGAGTTGCATCGACAACGTTCCACGCACGATTGTCAAAAAGACATTGGAATCGCTGAAGTGCTCAGGTAAACGCTCTCCCACCGGCAGTACCACATGGTTGATCATCGCCACATCGGCGTCGATGATGCGCTCGACCACCTTCTCGTCGCTCTCGGTGTAGGGAAACGGTTTCTCGATCATAGGATGCTCCTTGCATTGATAATGCTAGTATAGTAGCCCAGATTCCAATAATCTGTAACATATGTAACACCAGTGGAGAAATATATGAAAAATGCGCTGTGGTTCGACGAAGCGGAGTGTGAAGGGTTCATCAGAAGCGGTGAGGCGAGGATTGTAGCCTACGAAAAGGATGGGATCATCGCGTTGCAGGGAGAGGTCTGCACCTCGCTGGATATCGTACAGACGGGCTCGATTGCCCTGCAGAGCCTCGATGAGGAGGGCAGGCTCTTCAAAGCACAAGTCCTCAAGGCGGGCGAGAGTTGCGGTGCGACCCTCCTCTTCGGCACTACCAACACCTATGTGATGCAGGTCGTCGCCCACACACCGTCTACGATCCTTCGTCTGAAAAAGGAGTTGGTGTTGCGACTCTGCGAAGAGCGGCAGGATATTTTGCTTGCACTGCTCAAGATCATCAGCGACCGTGCCCACCACCTCGGGACGGTGGTCAACCGCATCTCAACGCTGAGCCTGAGAGAGAGTCTGCTCTCCTATCTCACCCATCTGAGTCGAGAACAGCGGTCGAGGCAGATAACACTGCCGACGACCAAAAAAGAGCTGGCCGAACGTCTTGGGTTTGCCCGCACCTCGGTCAGTCGTGAGCTGGCGGCACTGCGCGCAGAAGGAATAATCTCATTTGAGGGCCGGACCATCACACTTCACACTTCTACAATCATCTGAAGAGTTGGTGAAGAACCCCCCTCATTTGTTGATTACCCCCGCCGATGGTTGCTATATATACACACATATGAAGGAGAAATGCCTATGAAACGTACCATAGTAATGATCATGATCATCCTTGCCGTCGTCTCGATGGGCTTGGCAGCTCAGCCACTGGCAGAGAAGCAATATATTGCCATACAGGATCAGATCCTGAGCCTTGAAGAAGCAAGAAAAGCCTATGATGCCCTTGACGAGGCGATAGTAAGGGAGCGTGAAGCGGCTGGGAAGAGTCTCAGCAGAGCCATTGAGACGCAAGACCGTGTGGCCTACCAGAGTGCCCGCCTGGCGCTGAGAAAGCTCTCCTCCTACCGGATGAGCCGGCAACAGAGCGATGCACTCTTGGCTGAGATCCTGGCCCTTGATGAACCCGAACGCAGCCAACAGGCTCTATGGCTCTCCCAGAAGAGCCCCTATTGGCGACCGACGCTGACACTGGACTTCTCAGATGAGGGGGAGGGGTATCGCTACAGCTATCGCCAGCAGATCACTGTGAGCGCGAACAGCGAGGTGACCCTGCCGTCGGCAAGCCAGATCCGCTTCAGCACCAAGTACCTCGGCATCCTTGTCGGATGGGGTTTGACCCCCGATGAGGTGACCTACCAAGCGGGACAGACCATCGCCATGCCGTACACCGACCAGACCCTCTACGCCATCTACCAGGAGGGGGTGCGCTTTGTCGACCAACGTAGCGGCATCGACTTGACCATCACCGAAGGGGATGTCACCGTCCCGACTCCCGAGTCCTCAGACCCCTCGGCACTCTTTTTTGGGTGGTACGATCGCACCACCAGGTCCCTCATCACCGAAGAGAGCCCCTATACCGGCGAGGGCAAGGGTGGTTTCTTTGAGGCGCTGTGGAAGCAGCTCTCCATCGATGATATCGCCCTGCTCTACTACCGCAGTGACAATGCGCCGAAGAACACCCAGCTTGCCGTCGGCTTCTCCTATGCCAACGGCGGGAACCTCGAGTTGAGGGGGTTGAGGGCGACACTCACTGCTGACAGTGAGTATGTCACGCTGCTCAGGGATACGCTTGCCTTGGGACGGTTGGCCGCCGGGTACACGGGAACCAACAACAGCCGATGGGCCACC
>JALOBD010000016.1 GCA_023228445.1 Sphaerochaeta sp.
TCGAGCCGGAGCAGATCACCATCAAGGCGGGCCAATACGTGCAGTTCGTCGTCCCGGAGTACGAGGACCTCGACGAGGAGGTCTACCGCGCCTACTCGGTCGCCTCACCTCCCGGTGATGCGTCGCACGTGGAGCTGGAGGTCCGCCTCGTCCCGGGAGGTATCTGCACGACATATGTGCACGAGCACCTCAAAGAGGGCGATGAGGTAATGATCAACGGTCCGTACGGTGAGTTCTTCCTACGCGACACCGATACGCCCGTCATCTTCATCGCCGGCGGTTCGGGGATGGCTCCCATCAAGAGCATCCTCCTCGATATGGAGAAGAGTCAAAACCCGCGCCCGGCACAGTACTTCTTCGGAGCCCGTTCCAAGCGCGACCTCTTCCTCCTCGACGAAATGAAGGCCCTTGAGACATCAATTCCCAACTTCACCTTCATTCCGGCGCTCAGCGAACCGCTTGAAGAGGACAACTGGGAGGGAGAGATCGGTCTCATCACCGATGTTGTGCACAGGAACGTCAAGGATGCATCGCTGAGCGAGGCGTACCTCTGTGGCAGCCCCGGCATGATTGATGCATGCATCAAGGTCCTCTCCGACCTCGGGGTCAGTGAGGATTGCATATTCTACGACAAGTTCTAGGAGGAGGCAGCAGATGAAACAAACACCAGAGTATGATCGAATCCAGGCCCAGATGCAAAAGGGCGTCATCACCCTCGACGGGTTTCTCGGCGATGACCCGCGCAAGCTCGTCGACATCATTGCTGCCGATACCCTCACCGTCCACAAGAGGAGGACAACCCACGAAGCCATCGCTGAGAAGATGGAGCACTTCAAGACACTCGGTCTGCAAGGATTGGGAAACTTCATCACCCTCGATGAGCACTTTGAGGTCAAAGTCGAGACAGTGCGCGGCCTCCTGCCCTCCCCGTTCGGCGGACCCGTGATGTACGGCAAGGTCAATACAACGGTGGTCAACAAGCGAATCGGGCGTACGATCACCTACACGGACCTCCATATCCACTTCATTGGAGACCACGGCTTCTATGAGGGCATGGGAGCCCCGTTCCGCCTCGAACCGGAGGATCTTATCGAGATCCTGGAGGTGGCTCCTGTTGAGGAATAACGGGAGAAATTTCACGTTCCTCCGTTGAGAAGTACCACAATTTCTGTTACAGTCAAAGTGGAGGTCAGCATGGGCGATCTTGCAGTCATTTCTCTTGGTGGATCGATTATCGTACCGGATGAGGTGGATACTTCGTTCTTATCGCAATTCAATACCGCGCTACGCTCCTACCTGGTTGAGAACAAGAGCCGCAAAGTGATTCTCGTCTGCGGAGGCGGGGCTCCGGCGCGCCTCTACCAGCAGGCTTTGCAGACACTCTGCCCTGAAGTCGATGCCGAAGAGCTCGATTGGCTGGGCATCCGTGCCACCCACATCAACGGGCAACTCATCAAGGCGATGTTCGCCGATCTCTGTCCGGATAATCTGGTGATCAACCCGACCGGACACATCAGCTTCAAAGGCCAAGTCCTCGTCGCAGCCGGCTGGAAGCCGGGGTTCTCCACCGACACCGATGCGGTGTTGCTCGCCGAACGCTTTGGTGGAAAACTGGTGGTCAACCTCAGCAACATCGCCAAGGTCTATACCGGCGATCCCAAGAAAGACCCCGACGCAAAACCACTGGACGCCATCACCTGGGCCGAGTTCCGCCAGATGGTCGGAGAGACGTGGACCCCAGGCAAGAACACCCCCTTCGATCCGGTGGCAAGCCAACGGGCCGAGCGACTCAGGATGCAGGTCATCTGCGCCGATGGGCGTAACATCCCCAACTTGATGGATATCCTCAACGGCAGGAAGTACGTGGGAACCCTCATCGGCTCGAAGAGCGTCTGAGGGACAAGAAGAACTCCAACGGCTCTGCAAACCCCGCAGGGAAGGGGTTCTCCCGCTTGAAGTCAGGAATCCAGCTCTCACTCTCTTCCAGCTCCTGGACAAACCCCTCTTCGATACCCAGTTCATCGAGCGTATCCAACAACAGCTGGTACTCCCCTTCGCTGACGGGTGCAAATTCTCCCCTATCAACTGGTGGTTCGAATTGGACCATCAACGAAAGCCACGTCGATGACTTGAGGTGCCGGGCGTAGAAGGTGAGCACCTCAATGGTCGCCTCCACTTCCCCGGAGAAGAGCAGGTGGCGCACCAAGGCGCCCCTCAGGTGCCCCTCACCGTCCAGAGCAGTCGCAGCGGTTCGCTCGTTGATGAACTTCATCACCGCCTCGATGTTTTGCGCGTACTGCTCGGTTGCACAAAATCGCTTGCTGACCGAGCGATCCAAGGTCTTGAGGTCGATCAAATAGAGGTCGATGAACGGATCGATGAGATGCAGTGCCTCGACGCGTTCAAATCCTGAACTGTTCCAGACAATATCCAGTGAGAGACCATCGCAGCGAGCCATGGTGATTGCCGCTACAATCGAGGGAATGAAGTGGGTGCCAGTGACCAGATTGATGGTGTGCGCACCCATGTGCTGAAGGCCCACCATCATCGTAGCAAGCTCGGTGACGGTCACCTCGACCCCTTCCACCATCTCTTGGCCTTGGGCATCCCCGCTGATCTGACGATTCTGACAGTACTGGCAGTGGAGCGGACATCCACTGAAGAAGATCATCCCGCTTCCCTTCTCCCCGCTTACCGGTGGCTCTTCGCCACGATGAAGGCCCGACCACGCGACGCGCACGGTTGCACGCTCTCGGCAGATGCCACGCTCACCATGCAATCGGTCGACCCTGCACATCTGTGGACAGAGGGTACAACGACGGTAGGCGTTCATCAGATTGGCGTGCATACCAAAGGATTGTACAAAATCGCAGGGTGATGTTCCAGAGTAGCGAAGAAGAGAATCACCATCACTTCTTCCGCGTCCGACGTGAGAGGTAATAGGAGAGGGCCATGACCAGAGCGAAGGCAAGGACCGCCAGTATGAACTGGATCGATGTGGGGTCTGCCATGCTTGCCCCGGCAACAGTGGTGGTTACCATGCCAGGCAAAAGGCCGAGGATACCACCGACCAGGTACCTGCCATAGGGGATATCGAGGCTGCCGAGCAAGAGGTTGGTGATCTCGTGGGGTACCACTCCGATGAACTTCACCAAGAATGAGAAGATCAGCGGGTGGTTGTCATCACGTTGGGAGAAGTCCCGCACGAACCGTGCTCGATGGAGCAGGCGCTCGATGAAGGCAACATTCCCGTAGCGTCCCAAGAAGTAAGGAATCTGCATATTCACTGCAATACCGATGATATTGAGTGCCAAGGCGATGGGAAGGGTGAAGAGGTGCCCCACCGCAAGGTAGAGCACGGTATATGGCAGGCCGAACGAGACAGACTTGAAGAGGAAGAGGGCCAGGATGACGAGTGCAGTCAATGCGGCATTTTCCCGATAGGACTCGATGTAGGAGCGTATGGCGGTAGGCCCGCTACGCAGTACCACGGTCGTTGCCAACGCAACAACGAGCACCAGGGGAGCAGCCCTCAGTACTTTCACCGCTCTCGGTATCTTCGAATCATCTTGCATACCAATCCATGGTAGCAAGGAACGAGTGATTCGTATAGAGATGTTTTATTTCATGATTGCGCAAGCACTTGGTTCCGCCTCTCCTACGAATCGAACCATCTCTCCTTCTTATATACCGTATTAGGTAGTATAGAGACCATCATCCCTGGATCTCAGAGAAACTGAAACTCGCGCGCTTGACCCTCCCAATACAATTCACCACTCTTATAGATATGGACGAACACCCCGTCGCTGCCCGAGCATCAACCCAGCCTCGTTACATCCTTGCCCTTGACGGAGGTGGCATGCGCGGCATCGTGCCTGCGGTGTTGATCCACCAGATCAGTGAGCTCTTATCGGCAATGGGCGACGAACGACCCTTCTACTCCCACTTCGACCTCATCGCCGGTACATCCACCGGGGCACTCTTGGCCCTCGCCCTCTCCGCTCCCATTGAACGTACCCGCCTGAAGATCGAAGAGAATGGGCCATTCCCCGTCTATGAGTCAACACAACCGACCTTCTGGCAACGGATTCGCAAGGCCAGAGTCGAAGCGACCCTCATCGGCACCCTTCCTTGGGGGGTCGACACAGCCTCCTTGGAGCGCCTCTACCGTGACCACGGACGGACAATCTTTCCAAAGAGCCAGGGCAGGATCATCAGCCAGATCTTCGTGGACAAGTACGACGAGGAACCGCTTGAGAACTTCCTTCGAACCACGTTCGGCGATATCGCACTCAGTGAGGCGGTGGTCCCCACCCTCATCATGGCCTATGATGCCGAGGAGGGGCGTCCATTTTCGATGAGCTCCTCTGATAGCCATGACTTTCTCTTTTGGGAGGCTGCCCGGGCCAGCAGCGCCGCCCCAACGTTCTTCAAGCCCGCCTACCTGCATGATCGAACCCTCAAACGCATGGTGACCCTCATCGACGGCGGGGTGGTTGCCAACAACCCCTCCCTCTATGCGTACATTGAAGCCAAGCGCCTCTACCCGCACGCGGAGAGCTACCACATCCTCTCCCTCTCTACTGCAAGCAGTGACTTCTCCTTCAAGGTCAGTGGGGCGGGTACCGGCGTCATCGGATGGATCGATCCAGCCAAAGGGGCCCCGATCCAGAAGATCTATGCTTCGGCCCAGATGCAGAACGTCGACCAGGTCGCCGCCTCCATCCCCGAGCTCACCTATACCCGTATCCACACCCCATTGGCCGAGGAGTACAAGCTCGACGAGACCGGCGCCAATGCCCTCAACGCCATGGCCAAGGAGGCACGGCAGATCTTCAATGAACACAAGCAGCGCATCGAAGCGTATGCCACGATGTTGGCTGGGCGAACGAACTTCGATCAACTGAACCTGGGCCCGGTCGATGCACAGCGCCCTGCCCAAGGGGTCACCATCCCCCCGCCGCCACAGCGCGAACTCTCCGCCCTCTCCTCACTTGATTCCTTGCTTCGCCGCTACCAGCTTTCAGAGACCGAGGTGAGGCCATGAGCTCCCACCCCAAACAGATCAAATTGGAGCAGAAGCTGAGAGACCTGGCTGACGACCTTGACCACTACCTCGAGGAACGCTTTGAAGGACTCTATCCCCTGCACCCCAACCGCCCCCCTCGCGGACAGGCGGCCAGCGTCGCCTACGATGGCCTCTTCTCCACCGGCACCCAATTCACCGCCGGGTATGGCAGCGAACATGGACGTGGCTACGTGGTGAGCATTGAGATTCGTACGCTCTGTCCCGTCAAGGAGGAGGATCGCAGGGTAATCGAGGAGGCGAGCCGCGAGTACCTCAAGAAGATCATCCCCCGCTACCTGCCCGGACGGAAGGTTGAGTTGAGGAGGGATGGATCGGTCTACAAACTGGTCGGAGACTTCTCCCTCGGCTCCTCCAGCAACGCGTGAGTGCAAGCCAAACGCATTAATAAGTACTCCATACTTATTTGCTCGTCTGCTGGACTCTCTGGGGAGACAGCGACATCCGAGTGCGCAAGAATTGGTACTTCACAAAAATACAATTATTTGCATTATAATATATTATCGTCATTTGTAAGGGGTTATATCAAATTGGATGTAATGCGTTGGCGTTGAGCCAGGTCCCTGAGGATCAGCGTCGGGGAAACTCCGTGGCGCATCGGGTACCCCGCCTTCACGCTGCGCCCGATGGCCAGTGATGTGTAGGTGACCGCTCCTTCCACCGCACTTTGGAAGTGTTCCTTTCCAAGCAAAAGACCGAGGAGAATCGAGCTGAAGAGGTCGCCGCACCCTGGATAGGAGACGTGGATCGGCTCATAGGGGAGCAACAGCTGCTCACTGCCGTCGTAGGCGACCACCGCGGTGGTCTGTCCGAACGGAACGCTCGTGATGACCACCTTCGATCCGCTTTGATCGAAGAGTTCAGCCGCCCAGGAGGTGATTTGCTCGACGGAAAAGACCGTTTCAAATGGGCGGTCGAGCAACAGGGCAGCCTCGGTTGTGTTGGGGGTGATGATGTCCGCCTGCCGGATGAGCGCCTTCATCGCCTCTACATGGGAGCGGTCCATCGGCCCATAGAGGCTCTGGTCATCACCGAGGACCGGGTCGACCAATACCAACGCTTCGCCCCGCTGCCGCTGGGACTCAATGAACGCGGCGACCAAGTCGGCTTGTTCATCCGAACCGAGGAAGCCCGAGTAGACGGCATCGAAGCGCAGGCCCAGCTCCCTCCAGGATTCAAGGATGTTGGCCATGTCATCGGTCGTCTGACGGAAGTAGTACGATTCAAACCCATCGGTCTGGCTGGAGAGCAACGCGGTGGGCAGCGGGCACGCCTCCACCCCGAGCACCTCGAGCGTCGGCAGGACGACGGTCAGCGAGCTCTTGGCATAGCAGCTCAGGTCATGGATTGCAGCGCATACAGGGATCATGGGTTCACACTACTCTAGATTTTTCCGCTGTGCAATATGTGCTATACTCTGCCAACCGGAGGCTTGCATGACCTATACCGATGCGCTGCACAACCTGTTCATCGCCGATGATGAGCACGACCCGCTCTCCTTCCCCCCCCCTTCCACCGATGCGTTGAAGAGCGCCTATGAGATGATAATCATCTCCTCATCGGGGTGGCGCAAGGTCTTCGCCATCAGCGGTGATGAGGAGGATCGAAGCGACCAGGTCGCTGACTGTGACCTGATCCTCACTGCCCTGGCCGCCGTTGCATTCGCCCGCCACCTGGATACAGAGGATGCTTCGGTGCTCGTCGGCCTCGACGCCCGTCCCACCGGCAGGGTCATGGCAGAGGTGGTGGTACGCACCCTCCTTGCGCTCGGCTGCTCGGTTCGCTACCTCTTCATCACCAGTGCGCCGCAGATCATGGCTGCTTCCACCCAAGAGGGGTGCGACGGCTTCTTCTACATCTCGGCAAGCCACAACCCCATCGGTCACAACGGCTTCAAGATGGGAGGCGAGGGTGGGGTATACGATACAACGGGAGCCCAAAAGCTCATGGCCATCTACGCCTCGCTGCTCGATGATGGAGAGGCGAGCATCCGTATGGTACAGCAGCTCAACGCCCGATTGGACCTGGATCTCTACCGCTCGACACTCAAGCGTGTCGATGCCGACCGGGCATGGAGCCTCGATTACTACAGCCGCTTCGCCCTCGTCACCGCAGCAAAGAGCAGTGAGGAAGCGGAGGTGGCTGCCTTCAAAAGTGCGTTGCAGAGTGGACTGACCGCACGACCTTTGGGCATCGTAGGAGAGCTCAACGGCAGCGCCCGCGGCGCTTCGGTCGATGAGAGGTTTTTATCATCACTGGGCGTTGGTGTGGCCCTCTACCACAACCGCCCGGGGGATGTGGTCCACCCCATCGTCCCCGAGGGAGAGAACCTCAATCTCTGTCGAAGCCTGCTTGAAGAGCGTCACCGGGACGACCCCTCCTACATCTTGGGCTACAGCGTGGACAATGACGGTGACCGCGGCAACATCGTCTACATAGACGAGGCGAGCCGGACAGCGAAGATCCTCGATGCCCAGAGCGTCTACGCGCTGGCCGTGCTCAGCGAATTTGCCCAGAGCCGGCTCAAGGATCCCGACGGATCGCTTGCCACCGTCGTCAATGGCCCCACCTCGATGCGCGTGGAGGCCATTGCGCGCATCTTCGAGGCCGAGGTCTTCCGTAGCGAGGTCGGTGAAGCCAACGTCGTGGGCCTTGCTGAGCGGAAGCGAGCCGAGGGTTGGGCTGTCCCCATCCTCGGTGAAGGGTCCAACGGCGGCAACATCACCCACCCCGCCCGGGTTCGCGATCCGTTGAACACGCTGGTCAGCTTGGTACAGTTGCTACGCAGAGAGGAGATTGCAAACCTCTGGTTCACCCGCTCGGCTCTCGAGCGACCCACAGTGTATACGCTGGCCCAGATCATCGAGAGTCTGCCGCCCTTCATCACCACCGGCGCCTTCTCCCCATCGGCGCTGATGCAGATCGCCATCGACCATGGTGAGCTGAAGAGGCGCTATGAGGCGCTCTTCTGCCGGGAGTGGGAGGAGCGGGCAGAAGTGCTCACCCAGATGGGCTTTGTCTCGTATCGCGTCTATCAGAGCGAGGGCCTGGAGTGCAGGCTTGGCATCGGAGAGGAGTACCGTACCCCTCCATACACCGGCGGCTACAAGGTCGCCCTCTGTGATATAGATGGGGCTGAACAGGCATTTCTCTGGATGCGCGGTAGCAAGACCGAACCGGTCTTCCGCCTGATGGTGGACCTTTGTGGCACCGATGAGACGACATACGACTACCTCTTGGCGTGGCATCGCTCGCTCATCGAGCGCGCTGCAACCGGCTAGCTGTTGTAGATCTCACTGACCAAGCCGCTGAGCGTCTCCTCGGCGAGGCGCTTGGTAGCCAGTTCGCACTCCCACACGACGATTACCCGCCAACCTTGTTGCAACAGCAAGGCGGTGGTGCGTCGGTCACGTTCCATATTTTTGGTAAGTTTCTCCTTCCAGAAGGCTTGGTTGGTCTTTGGAAGGGTGAACTTGGCACACCCCTGGTGGGCGTGCCAGAAGCATCCATGGATGAAAATGACACAGCGGTACTTGGGGAGCACAAGGTCGGGGCTGCCGGCAAGGCGTCGATCATTGGTACGATAGCGAAACCCCCGGCGGTGAAGGTAGCGACGGACCAAGAGCTCGGCCTTGGTGTCCTTGGCCTTGATGGAGGCCATGATGCGCCTGCGCAGCTCTGCGCTCACGCAATCGGCCATGGTGCTAGACCCCCAGTGCAGCGATGGCTGCCCCGATCGTCGGAGAGTCGGCGATCTGGGTGAAGCGGTAGTAGCGGCGGTGGCGATCCTGCAAGTGTTCCTTGAGGTGGAACTCAGTGTACAGCTTGAGGTATTCGGTCTTGTAGAAGGTCGTGCCGTCGGCATTGATGAGCACCGGCCGGCGGGGGTCGGTCCCTGCTCCTCGTTTGAGGATGGTGGCTGCAAGGTTCGCTGCGGTGAGTTTTGCAGCCCGGTCGATGATCGCATTGACGATCATCCACAGTGCCTGGGCATCATCCTCGCTCTCCTTGACGCACGAGACGAGTGCATACTCCTCGTTGAAGGGCATCTCGAGGTAGTTGCTCATCACAGTCGTCGAGAGGGGGCCGATTGCCGAGAAACGCTGGGCAAAGCGATTGCTCAAGACCCCCTCTTCGATCGCGCGGCCGATGATCATTGCGGCAAGCGGACCGAGATAGGCACCGCTGATCATCTTCTCCAAGTGGTAGGCGTGGGGGTGTTCGGTCGAATCGAAGAAGGCTCGGTCGACCTCACCCGGGCAGAAGTCGAAGTTTCCGCTCTCCACGTTGATAATCTGACGCCCCGGTTTGAGGGAGAGCTTGGTAATCTTCTCGTGGTCCTCGACGTACGCGGTGTTGGTGCCCGTACCGAGAATGAAGCCAACGTATCCACTGTAGGGCACCTCGCTCTTGGCGCTCACCCCGGCAAGCAACGTCGCCACCGTGTCGTTGAGTACGGCCACCCTCTTGGAAGAGACGTCGTGGCCGCGCCGGGCGAGCTCCCTGAGGAGGTTCGCCCCCACCGGCTTTCCAATGACCTCAGGTGCCTTGATCTCCTTGGAGAAGATCAGCGGCACCCCGTCGTGGTTGGCGAGGATCTCGGCGGCGTAGGAGAAGCAGAAGCCGATGCGGTCGCTGCGGTCGATCAGGCGCTCCGTCTCATCGGCGAGAACGCTGAAAAATTCGGCGCCTGAAACTTCGCGCTTGAAGCCAGGCATCGTGGTCTTGCGAAAATCGGAGATCTGGGCTTTTCCCTCTTCGTCGAACTCGACGATACAGCTCCTAAGGTTCGTACCTCCGGCATCGAGCACGATGACCGGCTTACCTACCTCCAGTGAGTCGACGACCGGGGTGTAGGTAGGGATCATCTTCAGCGAGCTCTGCTCATCACCGGCAAGCCCTCGCTCCATCTCGGCTGAAAAGCGCTCCATCAGAGGCTCCATCTCGATGGCCTCAGCACTGATCTTGTGCCTGGCAAGGAACTGGCCGGTTCGCTCTATCGTCTCGTTCATCTCTCCTCCCCGGGTGTCGCCACCGCATCCCCATTGATTTCCATGGAGAGCGGCCGAATCTCGACAAAACCCTCCGCCGTGGATTCTATCACAAAAACTCCGACGATATGAACATCTGTCGAAACACGTCGGCCGGAGACCTTGACATCAGCCTTGACCGTGATTGGATCGATCGGGATGCCACTGATTACCTTGGCCATCAAGTTGGTCAAGGTTACCCCCACACCCCACTCGGTGGAGGCAGTGCCGGTAAGCCGTGCATGACCCTCCTGCCAGGCGTGGAGGGTGAGCAGCTGCAATGTCGGCTCGTTGAGTGGGCCACGGGCAGCGCTGAGCAACGAGGAGAAGAAGTTGCGCTGTGCCGGCTGGGTCTGCCGGAAGACCGGTGCATAGGAGGCGGTGTCACTATCGGTGAAGCGCAACAGATGGGGCAGTGTTTTACCGGCTTCTTGGTAGGTCTCGATACCAGGCAACTTCAGTGGCGGGGTGTTCAAGAAGGCGGCTACCGCGCTGATCGTGGCATCGGTGATAGCCGCAACGGCCACCGTCACGTCGTTTGCTGTGGGGACTGCTGCCCCGATCGGGGCGATGACCAGCGTGAGCAAGAGGATGACTACTGTCGCTTTCATGTGCCCATCATACGGTAGAGAGCAGAAGAGGACAACTCTTGTATTGTCAAAACAGACAGCCTGCACAGAATGTGCTACACTCGGACCATGAGCAAACAGTCGAACCAACCCACCATCTTCTGGTATGACATCGAGACCTTCGGCCTCGACAGCCGCTACGACCGCATCAGCCAATTCGCCGGACAGCGAACCGACCTGGAGCTCAGACCCATCGGTGAGCCGGTTGTATTCTACGTACGCCTCAGCGACGACTATCTGCCCGATCCCCTCTCCTGCACCATCACGAACATCACTCCGCAGATGGTGAACAAGAGCGGGATGTGCGAGGCTGAAGCCATCAAACGAATCAACGGAGAATTCAGCAAGCCGAAGACCACCGTTGCCGGCTTCAACAACATCCGATTCGACGATGAGTTCATCCGCAATGCACTCTATCGCAACTTTTACGACCCGTATCGCCGCGAGTGGGAGGGCGGCAACAGCCGCTGGGACATCATCGACCTGGTACGGGCAGCCTACGACCTGCGCCCACAGGGCATCATCTGGCCCCCGGCAAAAGAGGAGACCGGCAACCCTACGTTCCGCCTCACTGCGCTGACCGAGGCGAACAACATCGACCAAGAGGGGGCCCATGACGCACTCGTCGATGTCAGGGCAACGATTGCCATCGCCCGCCTCATCAAGGAGAAGCAACCCAGGCTCTACGACTACGCCTTCGCGCTGCGCACCAAAGTGCGGGTCAAGCAAATCGCCAAAGCACCCTTCGGCCAGCCGGTACTCTACACCACCCCGATCTTCACCAAGAACCAGGGCTGTTCACGCCTGGTCACCCCCATCACCCACCTCAAGGGCAATGCCAATGCCATCATCTGTTTTGATCTCTCCAAGGACATCACCCCCCTCCTTACCGCCGAGGCGAACGAATTGCTCAAAGTCGATGGGGTGGTGATCCTCTCGATCAACAAGTGCCCGTTCATCTCCCCACTCTCAGTACTCACCGACGAGCTGGCCGTCAAGCTTGACATCGACAAGAAGGGAGCGCTGCTGCGCCACAAGGAGCTGGTCAAGCACCCCGAGCTCTTGCTCAAAGCCCGCTCGATCGACGAGAGCTATGAGGGGGTCGATGACGTGGACTTCATGCTCTACGATGGCTTCTTCGGCGATGCGGACCAGCGACGCTTCGAGATCGTACGGGGAGCCGACCCCAAGGAGAAGCTCTCGTTGAACCTCCCCTTCGAGGATCGACGGGTCGCCGACCTGCTCTTCCGCCACGTGGGGCGCAACTGGCCCGAGGCGTTGGACGGTGAACAGATGGCCCGCTGGAAGAGCTTTTGCGCCAATCGGTTGCTCAACCCGCCGGGGACGACAAAGATGAACCTCGCCTTCTATACCCGCAAGATTGCCGAACGACTGCAGAGTGTGGAGACTGAGGCGAGCGAGAAAAAAATCCTCGCCGAGTTGAAGAGCTACGGCGAGGAGCTTGAGAAGCGGATCTTCAGCTGAGAAGGCCCATCGCCCTCCCCACGGTCTTGAAAGCCTCGACGGCGCGTACGATGTCCTCCTGCGTATGGGAAGCGGAGAGCTGGACTCGGATGCGCGCCTTGCCTTTGGCAACTACTGGGTAGGAGAAGCCGATTACATAAATGCCCTCATCCAAGAGTCTGGTGGCCAATTCAACTGCCTTTGCCTCATCATAGACCATCACTGCGACGATTGCTGTCTCTGCAGCGATGATGTCAAAGCCTGCACTGATCATCAGTGATCGGAAGAGATTGGCGTTCTCCATCGTTCGCTTCCTCAACTGGTCATCAGCCTCAAGGATCCTCAGCACCTCGAGTGTCCCGCCACAGATCGCCGGGGCAAGGGTGTTGGAGAAGAGGTAGGGGCGGGCGCGCTGGCGGTAGAGGTCGACCAAGAGCCGACGGCCGCTGATACACCCGCCGCTTGCCCCCCCACACGCCTTGCCGAAGGTGGTGGTGATCAAATCAACCCTCCCCTCGACTCCACAAAGCTCGACGCTGCCACGACCGGTCTCTCCCAGATAGCCGGTGGCATGGGAGTCATCGACGGCGACCAGCGCATCGTAGCGCTCTGCCAGCGCACAAATCTCTTTCAGCTTCGCCACATCTCCGTCCATCGAGAAGACTCCGTCGGTGGCGATGAGGCGACGGCGGCTCTCCCCACTCTCTGCAAGGCATGCCTCAAGGGCTCCCATGTCGCTGTGGCGGTAGCGCAGTCGCCGCGCTTTGGAGAGGCGTATCCCATCGATGATCGAGGCGTGGTTGAGCTCATCGCTGATGATGGTATCCTCTTCACCAAGCAGCGGTTCAAAGAGTGCAGCATTGGCGTCATAGCAGGAGGAGAAGAGGATGGTATCCTCTGTTCGCAAGAATGAGGAGATCGCCGCTTCCAACTCCTTGTGCACCGCTTGTGTCCCACAGATGAAGCGCACCGAGGAGAGACCGAAGCCCCACCGGTCCATCGCCCGTTGGGCGGCCTCAACAATCCGGCGGTCGCCAGAGAGGCCGAGGTAGTTGTTGGCACAGAAGTTCAATACCGGCCGACCGGAGACGGTGATTTGACGCCCTTGGGCGCTCTCGATGACTCGTTCCTCCTTGAAGAGGCCCTCGTGTTTCAGGCCCTCCAAGAATTCAGTGAGCTCGGCTCTGACTCGTTCGTTCATACTCCCTCCCGGGCAGTGATCGCCTCAAGCATATCAGCGGTCATCGAGGCGAGGTCGTAGCGTGGCGTGAAGCCCCACTCCACCCTCGCCGCATAATCCTCCATACAATCCGGCCATGAGTCGGCGATCGCTTGGCGTACCGGGTCGATCGCGTAGCTGATGGTGAAAGCGGGGATGTGGGTGCGAATATAGGCGGCTTGCTCCTCAGGACAGAAGCTCATCGCCGCGATGTTGAAGGCGTTACGGTGGCGCAGCTTGGCGGGGTCCGCCTCCATGATGGCAATCGCTGCGTCGACGGCATCGGGCATGTAGATCATGTCGAGGTAGGTATCACCGCGAAGAAAGCAGGTGTAGTGCCCACTGCGTACCGCCTCGTAGTAGATCTCCACCGCGTAGTCAGTCGTCCCTCCCCCGGGCGGGGTCAGGTTGCTGATCACCCCGGGGAAGCGGATCCCCCGGGTATCGACATCCCAGCGGTGGTGGTAGTAGTCACAGAGCAACTCCCCGCTGACCTTGGTGACCCCATAGATCGAGGTGGGACGCTGGATGGTGTCCTGCGGGGTGAATTGTTTGGGGGTAGTGGGGCCGAACGCACCGATTGAAGAGGGGGTGAAGACGGCACAGCCGTGCTGGCGGGCTACCTCCAAGGTTGCGATCAAGCCGTTGATATTGATGTTCCACGCCCCCAGCGGATCGCGTTCGGCCCGCGCCGAGAGCAACGCCGCGAGGTGGTAGATTGTGTCGATCTTATGCTCGCGCACAATCCTGTCGATCGCCTCCCCATCGCGGGCATCCACCAGATAGAAGGGACCGCCTTCGATCAACGGGGTATTGACATCGTCGCGGATATCGGTGAGCACGACGTTGTCAGCGCCATAGCGACGCCGGCATTCCAGGGCGATCTCGCTTCCCAACTGGCCCAACGAACCAATGATCAAAATCCGTTGCATCTTGCCCTCCGGCCCCCGTTTCTTGACAAGTTGGGGGGCGTACCCGTACAATTATCGATGAGTTCAGTATACTGAACGCAGTTTACTATGTCAAACTTACAGAAGGAGCTATCCCGTGCATACCCCTCCCATGATCGGCAAGAATATCCAACGTATCCGTAGCGCCCGCAAACTCACCCTCAACGTACTGAGTGAGCGCTCAGGCGTCTCCAAGGCGATGCTCAGCCAGATCGAGAGTGACAAGGTCAATCCCACGGTGGCAACCGTCTGGAAGATCGCACGGGGTTTGAATGTCGAGCTCAACGACCTTCTTGAGGCCGATGACGAGCCGAAGCGGATCTTCTCCCTCAACCCCGCTGCAGAAGATGCCGCCAAGCTGGAGAAGAAGCAGGACGGCATCACCATCCGCGTGCTCAGCCCGTTGTCGATGGTTGAGGAGCTGGAGATGTACCTCTTGACCTTCGAACCCCACGCTGCACTGGTCAGTGAGCCTCACTTTCCGGGCACCCAAGAGTACCTGACCATCGTCAAGGGAACGGTGAAGGTCACCGTCGGGGACAATACCGCCGAACTCAAGCGCGGTGACTTCTTGATGTACCACTGCGATACCGACCACGCCATCTACAACGACAGCAACCAACCAGCCATCGTCCACATGGTGGTGCGCTTCTCCCCCGACCGGCGGTAGCCAGCCCGATACACCTCTCTTGCCGCACTGCAGGGCGGTTCCTCACCCCTGCACTGCTCAATGCCGTCATGAGGAGTACCCTATCCGTATGTACAAACCACCTCTGCTATGCAAACACGCATCGCTTTTGTATACTTTGAACAGGAGCACCCCATGCTGGAAAAACTGCCTGATTTTACGAGACAGCTCAACGATATAGATGAAAAACTCAGCCGACCGGAGACGATGAGCGACATGACCCTCTTCAAGAAGCTCGGCAAGGAGCGTAGCCACCTCGCACCGGTGGTGGAGGGACTCAGCCACCTCGCCACTTTGGAGAGAGAGATCTCCGATGCCAAACTCCTGCTCAAGGAGGAGAGCGACAGCGAGATGATCGCCCTAACCGAGGAGGAGCTTGCATCGCTCGAAGAGGAGAAGGAGCGCACGACCAATGCGGTGAAGATCCTGCTCATACCCCCCGATCCGTTGGCCGGCAAGGACATCATCATGGAAATTCGCGCAGGGACCGGGGGTGAAGAGGCAGCCCTCTTTGCCGCCGACCTCTTTCGCATGTACTCCCACTACGCCGACGAAAAGGGGTGGAAGATCGAGATTCTCTCCTCCAACGAGACGGGGATCGGTGGCTACAAGGAGTTGATCTTCTCCATCAGCGGTCGCGATGTCTTTGGCTCGCTGCGCTGGGAGAGTGGGGTCCACCGTGTCCAACGTGTACCACAGACGGAGAGCGGGGGGCGCATCCATACCAGCGCTGTCACGGTTGCTGTCCTGCCCGAGGCTGAGGAGACGGACATCGAGATCCGCAGTGAAGACCTCAAGGTCGACGTGATGCGCTCCAGCGGACCGGGGGGTCAGAGCGTCAATACCACCGACAGCGCGGTGAGGTTGACCCACCTTCCCACCGGCCTGGTGGTCATCTGCCAGGACGAAAAGAGCCAGATCAAGAACCGGGCCAAGGCACTGCGGGTATTGCGCAGCCGCCTCTACGACCTCGAGGTGGAGAAGAAGCGCAGTGAACGGGCCGAGGCGAGGAAGAACATGGTGGGCTCAGGAGATCGGAGCGAACGCATCCGCACCTACAACTTCCCCCAAAACCGGCTCACCGACCATCGTATCAACTTGACGCTCTACAAGCTTGAGCAGGTCATGATCGGGGCATTGGACGAGGTCATCGAGGCTCTGAAGATCGCTGCCGGGGAGGCAGCCCTTGCAGAGGGATGAGATCATGACCATCGATAGCTGGAAGAGAGAGACTGTTGCCTTGTTCCTTGAGGCAGGCGTGGCCTCCTCGCCCTCCCTCGATGCCCGCCTCCTGCTGGAGATGGTCACCGGCCTCGACCACGCCTCCCAGCTCATCTATTACCAACGACCTCTCACTGCAGCGGAGCTTGAGACCCTCGCCCACCTTCGATCAAAGCGCCTCGAACACCAGCCGATGGCCTATATCCGTGGCTTCAAGGAGTTCTGGGGGCGGACCTTTGTCGTTGACCGGCGGGTCCTCATCCCTCGTGCCGATACCGAGACGCTGGTCGAAGCGGTGCTCGCATATGCAACGGAGAGGCCTCTTGATGAAATCCTGCCGATCATCGACCTCTGTACCGGCAGTGGAGCGGTGGGGATCACGCTGGCCGCCGAGCTGGGCGTCGAGGTGGTGCTCAGTGACAAGAGCCGTGATGCCCTCTCTGTGGCAGACCACAATGCCCGCACCATCCTCGGCCACCGGCTGGAGGTGGTGGAGGATGACCTGCTCTACAACAGCCGAGACAAGTATGGTATCATCGTCAGCAACCCTCCATACCTGACCCCGGCCTGGATCGAGGAGGTGAGCCGGGAGGTGGGGTGGGAACCGAGGATGGCCCTCGATGGGAAGAGCGCCGATGGCCTTGCGTTGATCAGGGTCCTGGTTGCGCAGAGCACAACGCATTTGAAGGAGGGCGGCGCCCTGTTCTTGGAGTGCGACCGGCGGCAAGCAGAAGAGGTGGCGCACCTGATGCGCAGTGCCTCATTTACGGGAGTAACAGTGGTTCGGGACCTCAGTGGGAACGAACGGGTTGTATGGGGGACCTTGCATGAGTGATCAGCTGATCGAACGCTTCATCCAAAAGGCAAACCAATACTCATCGGCCGACCAGGAGAAGTTCCTGGCCGCGGCCAGCTTTGCCGCAGAGAAGCACAAGGACCAGCGGCGCGCCAGTGGCGAGCCGTACATCATCCACCCCCTCGCTGTGGCCGAGATCCTCATCCAGCTGAAGATGGACAGCGACACCGTCAGCGCCGGCCTGCTCCATGACACCCTCGAGGACACCGAGACAACCTATGAGGAGCTTTCCGAGCGCTTTGGCACTCCGGTGGCCGACATGGTCGAGGGGGAGACGAAGATTGCCAACCTCAAGACGATGAGCAAGAGTGTTGCTGAGGCAGAGACGATCCGCAAGATGTTCTTTGCCATGAGCAAGGATATCCGCGTCATCATCATCAAGCTGGCAGACAAGCTGCACAACATGAGGACGCTCCAGCACCTCAACAACGATCGGGCCCGGGAGATTGCCAGCGGGACGCTGGACATCTTCGCCCCGCTTGCCGATCGGCTGGGCATCTCCTGGCTCAAGGACGAACTGGAGGACCTGAGCTTGAAGGTGCTCAAACCCGACACCTTCAACTATATCCAGGAGTATCTGCTCTCCAAGAAGAGCGCCCAACGCGCCTACCTCTCCCGCGTCGAGAAGTCGATCTACCGCGCCTGCGCCGAGGCGGACCTCAATGAGGTCCTGGTCACCAGTCGGGCAAAGCACACCTACTCCATCTACATGAAGATGAAGAAGCGGAAGAAGGAGATCGACGAGATCTTTGATATCCTCGGGGTTCGGATCCTCTGTAATACCGTCACCGAGTGCTATACGATCTTGGGGGTGGTCCACCGCCTCTGGCCACCCATCGAAGGGCGCTTCAAGGACTACATCGCCATGCCCAAGGCGAATAACTACCAGAGTCTGCACACCACCGTCATGGCACTGGACGGCAAACTGCTCGAGATCCAGATCAGGACGAGGGAGATGCACTTCACCGCCGAGTTCGGGGTTGCGGCACACTGGACGTACAAGAGCACCAGCGGCAGTGAGGGCGGTTCGTGGTCGAAGATGGACAGCGAACAGTTCTCCCGGATCATCAGCAAGCTGAAGACCTGGTCCAACGAGATCGAGACCAGCGAGTCATACATGGACGATATCAAAGGGGAGCTACTCAAGGACACCATCTACGTCTTCACCCCCCAAGGTCATATTGTCGAGCTACCTGCCAATGCCACCGCGTTGGACTTCGCCTACCAGATTCACACCGAGATCGGGAACCATACCACCGGGGCGAAGGCCGACGGGTCGATCATCCCGCTCAACGCCCCGTTGAAAAACACCCAGGTCATCGAGATCCTCACCAGCCCCAATGCCCGACCACACCTGCAGTGGCTGCGCTACGCGCAGACCAACAGCGCCCGTCGCAAGATCCGTGCATGGTTGAACAAGTACGATGAGAACATCCTCATCGACAAGGAGATCATCGCCAAGCGCAAGGTCACCGAGGTGGTCAAGGAGAGCGTACCCCCAGCGCCGCCGCTCGATGATGAGAACATCGTACGCCACGTGCTGGATGCCAAGCGGATGAAGTTCCGCGTCGGCGATGAGAAGAACATGATGATCAACATCGCCCAGTGCTGCTCTCCGGTGCGCGGCGATGACATCGTCGGCTACGTCAGCAGGGGACGGGGCATCATCGTTCACCGCCGCGACTGTCCGAACCTGAAGAATATGAGTGAGATCGTCGACCGCTCCATCGAGGTGGAGTGGGAGAATGAGCATCCCAAGCTGACCAAACGCTTCTCCATCACCAGTAAGCGCACCTACGACCTCTTTGGAGAGATCGAGGGGGCGCTACGCAAGTTCAAGGGCCATCTGATCGAAGGCCGCCTCTACGACGACGAGGAAGGCAAGCTCGCCGGCACCTTCACCATGGAGATGGAGAAGGAGGAGGACTTCAAGAAGATCCTCAAGAATCTAAAGACAATCCCGTCGGTGAATACCATCGCCGAGATCAAGTAGGACCTACTCCTCCAATACCCGCAAGATCTCCGGTAGCAGCTGTTTTTTCCGAGACAGCACCCCCTGGGCGAGGTAGCGCCCCTCGCCCTCCTTCTTGTAGGAGAGCTTGCGTTCGGCAATCGGCATGGAGGTCATCAAGAGGATACTCGATTCGCGCACCACATCGGTGATGAGGAACATCGTCCAGTCGAGCAAGTACGCTTTTCTCAGGTTCTCAAGTTCATCGAGGTAGATCTGGGCGTACTCATCGACATCGCTGAGCGTGGTGACCTCGCACTGACCGATGCCGAAGGAGACACCCAGCTCCTTGTAGCGCTTGAAGTCCGCCTCGAGCATCCGGCGTGGCTGGGTCTTGGCCAACGATGCCCCGCCGCTGAACATCGTCTCGCCAAAGGCGCGCATATCGCCCACCTGTCCCAGTTCGAGCAGGTCCTGTACCGCCGTATAGTCCTCAAAGGTCGTCGTCGGGCTCTTGAGGATGATCGTATCACTGAGGATTCCGCTGAGTAACACCCGCGCCAATTGCTTGGGAATCTCCACCCCATTCTGCACGAAGAGTTTGTAGACGATGGTGCACGTGGAGCCCAGCGGCTCACAGTAGATGAAGATCGGCTCGCGGGTGCGGTCGGCGCCCAGGCGGTGGTGGTCGATGATCTCCACCACCTCCGCCTCCTCGATGCCCTCCACACTCTGCTCACTCTCGTTGTGGTCGACCATGATGAGCTTGGTGCGCGGTTTGTTGAGGAAGGAGGATCGGGTCACAAAGCCCTTGAAAGCCCCTTCCTCGAAGATGGGAAGTGATCGCAGATCGAGGTCGGTGAGGATGTCGCGCGCCTCATCGAAGAGCCGATCGGCCTCGATATGGGGTACATCCTTGCCGATCAGCATCCCCACCGGTACACAGAGGCGCAGGAGGCGGAAGGTCTCGGCGGTGTCGAAGCTTGAGACAAAGACGGTCCCCTGATACACGTCCCAGTCGACTGAGCTGGTGATCTTCCCATCGATGCCGGTGAGAATCATCGCCGGAATCTGCATCTCGATGGCTTTCTTGATGTGATTCTCCCGGTCGCCGACCACCAGAATCGGCTTGATCTCCCCCAACGCTCCCATTTGGCGGCAGAAGCCGACATACCGGCTCGCCCCGATCATGATCGGAGCTTCAAAAACATCGGCCTTCCCGCGTTTGAGAAATGATCCAGAGAGGACCTTGGGCAGGTTGTCCATGACAAAGTGGTAGCTGGGTCGGCTGGTGCTGTTCTCCTTGAGGATGAATGCGCTGACATCATCGATGGAGAGCAGGGCGCGGTATTCGCCCTCCTCCATGACCGGTACGACGGTGTTCAGGCTCGCTGTATTGTAGAATGAGACCAGCGTGAAGATCGGGTCACTGACATCGACGGTGACCGGCGATGTCCTGATCACACTCTCCACCTTGGTTCGCACATCACGTACGAAGGGAGGAGCGGGAAGACCAAGACGGTCAAATTGGGCACGTGTGGCCTCATTGAGGTTCCCACATCGTATGGCGTGGTAGGTATTGTTCGGGTCGGTCCTGTTCTTCAAGTATGCATAGCCATAGGCAGCACAGATGCTGTCCATATCGGGGTTTCGATGTCCAGTTACGTAAATATCCGCCACATTCCCTCCTGAGGTTGTCCTAGTCTACCCCAGTTGCCAGAGGCTGACAACTGAG
>JALOBD010000209.1 GCA_023228445.1 Sphaerochaeta sp.
ATTGCAGGGGCTGCGATGTTCGCCCCCCAGATATTGGCCCCTTGTGGGTCGTGGGCTCCCACATAGATGATGTATCGCGGCTCGTCGATGGGCACGATGGCAAGTGAGCTTGCATAGAGGGCCCCATCGGTGTAGCTTCCCGTCTCCGGGTTCATGGTCTGGGCGGTTCCTGTCTTGATACCGACCTTGATGCCAGCCACCTGAGCCAACGTCCCTGTCCCTTCTTCGGCTGCAAGACGCATCCCCTCTCGAATAGTCTCTCCGACCTTTGGGTCGAGCACCTGGGCAACCGGGGTACGCTCCCGTTCAAAGAGCAGCGAACCGTCGTCACCACTTCTGCGCCGTAGGATCAGGTGGGGGGCGAGCAGCTCACCGGTGGGCCCGAGGGCGGTGGCCGCCACTGTCAGATGCAGCGCACTGGTCAAGAGCTCTTGGCCGAAGGCGATGGTCGGTTGGCTGCGCGCCGACCAGAGGCTTGGGTCTGCGATCATCGAACGTGCCCGTGAGGGGAGGTCGATGTCCCACGCCGATGTGAAACCCAACGCGCTGAGGGTTTGGAAGAATGCCGTCGCGTCGGTCTGCAACGCCCAGTGCGCGATCGCCCCATTGCACGACTTGCTGATCATCGTCTTGACATCCACCTCCCCGTGGGCAGAGGAGCAGGTGATGGTCACCGGAGAGCCGCCTGCGATGAAGGTGTAGGTCCCGTCGCAGAGGAATGGGGTGGTGTCCGCATCGGCGGCGGTGAGCACCGAGGCGAGGCTGAAGAGCTTGAAGACCGATCCCGGTTCGCTGAGCTGGTTGACGGCATGGTTCTTGCGCTCCTCTGCGGTAGAGCGCCCAAAGAGGTTGGCGTCATACCATGGCCAGCTGCCCAAAGCCAGCAGGTCGCCGTTTCTTGCATCGAGGATGATGGCGGCGATCCAATCGGGATCCCACTGACGGGCGATCTCCTGCAACTGCACATCGACGGTATACTGGATATCCAGATCGAGGGTGAGGGTGATCTCATCACCGTAGGTGACCAACTCCTCACCGACTTGGGGCCACGGGTTGAGATACCGCTCCTGGCTCAGCTCGATGCCCTCGATTCCTTCGCCTGCGGTATTGGTGAAACCGATTGTCTGCACCCCATGGAAGTGACCGGGCCAAGTGCGTCCCTGACGCTTCTCGATGGTCACCTGGTTCTGGAGCCGATTCTTGACCAATGCCGCCCTGAGCTCCTCACCTGTCTGTTCATCGATGCGCTCCTTGATCTGGGCGTAGGTGGTGTACTGCCCGGCGCGTTCGATGATCTGATCTGCGCTCATCTGGACGAAGGGAGAGACGACTTCGCTGACAAAGGGGAGGTCATCGATCGCATTGAGGTGGAAGTACACACCCCAATAGGGGGTCTGGATGGCAAGAATCTTCCCGTTGCGGTCGAGGATTGTCCCGCGCTCAACCCACTCTGCGACCTGGGGGTCATCATACTGGCGCCCTGATTTGGCGCTGGTGAGCATCAAGATGGCCACCCTGATGATGATTATGATAAACAATAGCGTTATGGCAACCCTGAAGAGGGTCAGATACGAACGATTTGGACTGGTAGCCATCTTGGATTTATACTACTATGGAGGAAAGGTAATGTCGAGCGATGGCAAAAGATTATTACGATGACATGGAACACCAGCACTCACGCCCAGGGGGACGGGACAGCTCGACTCGCCCGAGCAGGACCTTGATCGTGACCATTGTGCTGGGCATCACCATCTGTGTCGCCGTCATCATCGTATGGTACCGCTTCTTCCCTCAGGCCACCCGCACCCAGGATACCCCACCGGTGATCATCAGCCAGCCGGTCGCCCAGGTTGCTCCGATCAGCGATGCCCCGGTTGTCGAGCAACCCCCGTTGCCAGCTGCAGAACAGAGCGCTGAACCGGTGGTTGAGGAGCGCCGTCAAGCCGTCTCCCTCGCCGACCGACCCCCGGTCACCCAATCGAATCCACTCTTGGTGCAGTACGCAGACCACCGGGTCGAGGAGGGTGAGGACCTCACCTCGATTGCCGCCCTCTATGGCCTGCGCACCCAGACGCTGATCAGTGTCAACCAGATCCGGAACGTCCAGGCGATCCGTGAAGGGGTGACCTTGAGGATCCCTGACCGTGATGGACAGCTCTACACGGTACGCGAAGGGGACATGCTCTCGACGATCGCCCGTACCTACAGTCCAAGCCTCGGATGGAAGACGTTGCAGGAGCTCAACGGGTTGAAGAGTGAGATTATCACCGTCGGCCAGCAGCTCTTCATCCCTGATACCACGTCAGCCTCATCGACCCCGCTTGCCGACCGCGCCCCCATCCAATTCCAGAAGCCGACTTCAGGTGCGATCACCGCCCTCTTTGGCCAGCCATGGGTGAACCCCGCCACCGGTGCCACCGAGACGCTCTCGGGGGTGCTGATCCAAGGCACGTGGGGACAGGCGGTGGTTGCCGCCGGTGCCGGACAGGTCGTCGATGCCGGGTATGAAGTACAGGGACGGGGACGGTTCGTCACCCTCAGCCATGAGGGGGGGTATCGTACCAGTTACCACCACCTGGAGAATGTCGAGGTTCGCATCGGCATGAGTCTGGCCAAAGGCGGTACGATCGGGTCGATCGGTACCAGCGGTACCGAGTGGCAACGCCCGACTCTCTTCTTCAGCATCGAGCAATCGGGTATCTCCCTCGATCCAAGCCAGTTCTTCTAGCGTCCGTGACAGTGTTTGTACTTCTTGCCGCTGCCGCAGGGGCAGGGGTCGTTGCGTCCCACCTTGGCAGTGGCCCGTCTGACGGTCACCACAGCCCCATCCTCGCTCACCCCGTGTCGAACCGGTGGAGGCTGAGCCCCCTGGGCGAAGGAGCCGTGGCTGCTGTGGCGTTCCTCCATCCGCTGTTGGGAGCGAGCGCGTCGGTAGGCGTGCTCATCTGCCTTGATCTGCACCCTGACCAGCGTCTGGGCAAGGATCAGGCGGATGGAGTCGAGCATCTCGGTGAAGATCTCAAAGCCCTCGACCTTGTATTCGACCAGCGGGTTCTTCTGCGCGTAGGTGCGCAGACTCACCGATTCGCGAAGCTCCTCGAGGGCCGTGAGGTGGTCCTGCCAGCGCAAGTCCACCTGCCTGAGGTAGTTGAAACGCAAGAAGTCGTTGAAGGGCTTCTCGCCGGTGATGGCGACCTTGGCGTCGATCTCGTTGTCGATGGCCTGGATGACCAGTCTCTTGTACTCCTCGCCCCCGAGCTGCTCTTGGGGGAGGGGCACGCTAAGGTGGAGGGTCGCCTCCATCGCCTCGGCGATCTTTGGGGCGGCCGGCTGTCCCTTGGATTGGGCGATCGCCTCATCGACGAGATCGACGGCGATCTCATGGCAGCTCTCCCGTACTCTGAGCAGGAGGTTCTCATCGCTGAGGATTGTATCGCGCTCGCTGTAGAGGTAGTTGCGCTGCTCGTTGAGCACGTCGTCGTAATCGAGCAGGTGTTTGCGGATCTCGAAGTTGCGGTCCTCCACCC
>JALOBD010000210.1 GCA_023228445.1 Sphaerochaeta sp.
CTCATCTCGTCCATCAGGGTCATACGCCGGTTGACGATGTGAAAGAGCGTGCTGTCGCTGAGGATGCCGGCTGCCGCATAGGCGGAGAGCTCACCGAGGCTGAAGCCGCTGTGGGCTCGAAATGTGTGCCCCCGCTCACAGAGAACGAGGTGGGCACTGCGGTTGACTACGGTGATCGCGAGCTGTGCGTAGCGCGTCAACTCGTGTTCACTGCCTTCGCTGAGGAGCTTGGTGAGATCGAGGTGAGCGGTATCGCTGGCCAGGGTGAAGAGCTCGCGCACGCGCCCGCTCTCGGTGTAGAGGGAGCGACCCATGCCACGTTGCTGCGACCCCTGCCCGGGGTAGAGGGCGATTATCTCCATATCAGCAGGTTCCCTCCGTAGGTAAGACCGGCACCGAAGCCGACGAGCATGATGCGCTGTCCCTTCTTCAGGAGGCCCGTGCTCTCCATCTCTGCAAGGGCGATTGGGATTGAGGCAGCCGAGGTGTTGGCGTAGCGATCGATGTTCATGTAGAACTTCTCTTCGGCAATCTCATACCGTTTGGCACAGGCGGCGATGATACGCAAGTTGGCTTGGTGGGGGACAATCCAATCGATGTCGCCGATGGAGAGGCCGTTGCGCGCCAAAAGCGCATCGATCGTCTCGGCGATGACCCGTACGGCGAAGGTATAGACCGAGCGCCCCTCCATCGTGATGACCCCGCTGTTGGGATCGATGGTGAGGGCGCGGCTGCCGCCCCCCTCGCTCTTGATGTAGGAGTCAAGGAAGAGCTCCTCAGAGCTCGCCTCGATGAGCGCGGCTGCAGCCCCATCACCGAAGAGCACGCAGGTGTTGCGATCCTCCAGGTCGAGGACGGCGGAGAGCTTCTCCGCCCCGATGATCAGCACACTCGTTGCAAGGGCGCTTGCTACCATGAGCCGCCCCATCTCGAGGGCGTAGACGAAGCCGGTGCACCCGGCTGCAACGTCAACAGCCGGCCCTCGGCTCTGCAGCCGTTCGGCGAGGATGCTGGCGACTGAGGGAAAGCCCGGGTGGTCGGGTGTGGCAGTGGCGCAGATGATCCCGTCGATCTGGCACGGGTGGCGTCGCTGCAAATCAAGGACCGCCTGATAGGCCAATTCGCTTGTGGTGGTCCCTTCATCGGCCCACCGCCGCTCCCTGATGCCGGTATGGGAGGTGATCCACTGGTCGCTGGTCTCCACCATCGATGCCAGCTCGTCATTGGTGACCACCTTCGGGGGAAGGTAGGAGCCGACGGCGGTGATCTGGACATGGCGGAAGGAGCGTTCGTGGTGCATACCCTATTGATATTACAGAATACTGATATTTGTCAATATTGACACATAGTGGTCACACTGTTATTATAAAAATCACTACTGAAAACCCCCATTGTTGCCCCGAGTCATGAGGACCCTGCTGATGAAAACGATTGAATCCCTCGATATCGAATCTTTGTTCACCCTCTTTGAAGAGAGCTCGCTCTCTGAGTTCGAGCTCGCAACCGAACACTATGAAGTGAAGATGAAGCGTACCCCCACCGCCGAAGCGGCAAAGGGTACGGTACCGGCTCCAGAGACGAAGCCGGCAGAGCCAGGTGAGGAGGTGGAGGTCATTACCAGTCCGATTGTCGGCACCTTCTACCTCACCCCGGCACCCGATGCCCCGCCCTATGTGGCCATCGGCAGTACGGTCGGAAAGGGTGATGTGCTGTGTACCATCGAGGCGATGAAGCTGATGAACCAACTGGAGGCGGAGTTTGCCTGCCAGATTGTCCGGGTCTTGGCGAAGCCGGAGGCGATGGTCGAGTTCGGCGCCCCGCTCTTTGAGGTCAAGCGGCTATGATCGAGAAGATCCTCATCGCAAACCGAGGGGAGATCGCGCTGCGCATCGTGCGCGCCTGCAAGGACCTTGGCATCAAGAGTGTGGTGGCCCACTCCACAGTTGATCGGGACACGATGGCTGTCGAGTTTGCCGATGAGCATGTCTGCATCGGCAGCGGGCCGACGGGGGAGAGCTACCTGCAGGCGGACAACATCATCATGGCAGCCTGCCTGACGCGCTGTGATGCCATACACCCGGGCATCGGCTTTCTCAGTGAGAACGCCGCCTTCGCCAAGCAGGTTGAGGAGGCAGGCCTCGCCTTCATCGGGCCGGCAAGCGATACCATCGCGCTGGTAGGCAACAAGGTGGCAGCACGACGCATTGCCCGCAAAGCCGGTGTTCCCATCACCCCCGGTGGGGAGGAAGCCCTCATCGACCTCGACGATGCACTGCGGATAGCCGGGAGTCTCGGCTATCCGGTGATCATCAAGGCATCGGCGGGTGGGGGAGGGCGAGGGATGCGCATTGTACGAGACGAGGAGGGGATGGCCAACGCCTATGCGCTGGCCAAGAAGGAGGCGTTGCTCTTCTTCGCTGACGGCGAGCTTCATCTGGAGCGTTACATCCAAAACCCCCGACACGTGGAAGTGCAGCTTCTCGCCGACGGCCACGGTGCGGTCGTCCACCTCGGTGAGCGGGATTGTTCGGTACAGAAGCGCCACCAAAAGCTCTTTGAGGAGAGCCCCGCCCCACGCCTCTCTGAGGCGATGAGAGAGGCGATGGCAAGCGCCTCGGTCGCCCTCTTTCGAGCACTCGGTTACCGGGGGGCAGGCACCGTCGAGTTTCTCGTCGACGGCCCCTCTTTTTACTTTATGGAGGTGAACGCTCGCCTCCAGGTCGAGCACCCGGTCAGCGAGCTGGTCAGCGGCGTCGACTTGGTGCGCGCCCAGATCGAGATCGCCCAAGGCAAGGGCCTTGGCCTCTCCCAAGCTGACATCCACCTTACAGGGTATGCCTTGGAGTGCCGGATCAACGCACAGGGGGCGGGAACCCTCACCCGCGTTCGCATGCCATCGGGTCCGCAGGTGCGGGTTGATACCTTCCTCGAGAGTGGCAGCGTGCTCTCCCCCCACTACGATAGCCTCCTGGCCAAGGTCATCGTCTCTGCCAAGAGCCGTGACGAGGGCCTTGCCGTGATGGAGCGGGCCCTCGATGAGGTGATCATCGACGGCGTTGAGACAAACCTCGGTGAACAGCGCCAGATTCTGGCGAGCAAGCTGTTTCGCTGTGGCACGGTAACGACCGGCCTCTATGGTGAGGTCATCACCCAAAGGAAGAACCATGGCTGAGATTTGCAAGGCGTGCGGCCACGATGTGAAGCTCGACCGGCAGAAGATCTGCCCCTCGTGCGGCCACTACTTTCCCCTCACACCCCAAGAGCGCCTCGCCCTCATCGCCGACGAGCACTCCTTTGTGGAGATGGAGAAGGCGATGCACTCGGTAAACCCCATCAGGTTGGCCGGCTATGAGCAGAAGCTGGAGGAGAGCCGCAAGCGATCCTCCCTCACTGATGCGGTGACGATCGGCCGGTGCACCATCGAAGCGGAGAGAGCGATCGTCGGCATCATGTCCTTCTCGTTCATGGGCGGTTCGATGGGATCGGTGGTGGGGGAGAAGATCACCCAAGCCCTCCTTGA
>JALOBD010000211.1 GCA_023228445.1 Sphaerochaeta sp.
CGCAAAAGGTTCAGCACTCGAAGGCGGTTGATCGTACGGGCAGTGGCGGGGTCGCTGAATTTCATGGCTTGAGCATAGCCTGTTTGGTACCTTTTGTTAAGGAACAATTGCCGATAAGGCCAAAAAACAGTATGTTTGCCCATATCCCATTGGAGGTATGCATTCAAGATGGCACAAAAGAAATTCAAGACTGAAGTGGCCGAGTTGCTTCAGCTCATCATCCACTCGCTCTACTCCCACAAGGAGATTTTTTTACGCGAGCTGGTCAGTAACTCGTCTGATGCCCTGGATAAGCTCAAATACCTGAGCCTGACCGACGACGCACTCAAAGGCATCTCCTTTGAGCCGAGGATCGACATCTCCTTCACCGAGGAAGGAAAGAAGCGAACCCTCACCATCAGTGACAACGGCCTTGGCATGAACGAGGAGGACCTGGGGGAGAACCTCGGGACCATCGCCTCGAGCGGAACGAAGAAGTTCCTCGCCTCACTCTCCGATGAGCAGAAGAAGGATAGCAATCTCATCGGTCAGTTCGGTGTCGGGTTCTACAGCGCCTTCATGGTCTCCGAGCGCGTCGATGTGATAAGCCGCAGGGCAGGCGATGAGCAGGCGTGGAAGTGGTCCTCAACCGGTAAGGGCAGCTACTCGCTCGAGGAGGGTGAGCGCGAGAGCCATGGGACGACCATCACACTCACCCTCAGTGAGGAGGGCAGTGAGTTTGCCAACCGTTGGCAGATCGAGCAATTGGTCAAGAAGTACAGCGACCACATCGCCTACCCGATCTTCCTCTCCTACGACCAGACTACCTACGACGACAAGAAGAAGGACAGCGAAGGCAACGCGGTAAAGAAGGTCGAGCACAAGGTCGAGCAGATCAACAGCTCGTCGGCGCTGTGGCGCAGGCCCAAGAACGAGCTGACCGACGAACAGTACAATGAGTTCTACAAACAGACCACCTACGACAGCGAGGAGCCGCTCTTCTACCTCCACACCCGGGCCGAGGGGGCGACCGAGTACATCACTCTCTTCTACATCCCCACCAAGGCTCCCTTCGACATGTACTACGCCGACTACCGCCCTGGGGTAAAGCTCTACGTCAAGCGCGTCTACATCACCGATGACGACAAGGAGCTTCTCCCCTCCTATCTGCGCTTTGTGCGCGGCATCATCGACAGCGAGGACCTTCCGCTCAACGTCAGCCGTGAGATCCTGCAACAGAATCGGGTGATGAGCGCCATCCGCAATGCGTCGGTAAAGAAGCTCCTGGGCGAGTTCAGCAAGATCAGCGAACAAAACCCCGAGCTCTACACCAAGTTCATCGCAGAGTACAACCGTCCGCTCAAGGAGGGCCTCTACAGTGACTACGCCAACCGCGACGCTCTGTTGGAGCTGGTGCGCTTCAAGTCCTCCAGCCAGGAGGGGTGGACCAGCCTCGCCTCCTACAAGGAGCGGATGCCCGCCGACCAGAAGTCGATCTACTACATCACCGGAGGCAAGGAGGAGACGCTGAAGGCCAGCCCGCTGCTCGCCGCCTACCGCACACGCGGCCTGGAAGTTCTCATCATGAGCGATGACATCGATGACCTGGTCGTCGGTTCCATCGGCACCTACCAGGAGATTCCGCTCAAGGCCATCAACAAGAGTGGGGCCGTCGACGATCTCAAGGAAGAGGGCGAGAAGGAAGAGAAGGCAACCAAAGAGGAGAAGGCGCTGATCAAGAAGATCAAGAAGGCCCTCGGTGACCGTGTCAAGGATGTGGTGGCTTCTACACGCCTCGTTGATGCACCGGCGGTGGTCGTTGTCGATGAGAACGACCCGACCGTGCAGATGCAGCAGCTGCTCAAGGCGATGGGCCAGGCGAACTTTGAGGATACCAAGCCGATCCTCGAGGTCAATGTCGATGACCCGATGGTCCAGAAGATTGCCGCCAGTGACGACAAGGAGTTCATCGCAGACCTCTCTGTGGTGCTCCTCGACCAGGCGCTGCTTGCCGAGGGTGTCATGCCCAAGGACCCGGTGACCTTCACCCGGAAACTGCACAGCCTCCTCTCCCGCTGACGGGTTTGGGTGTGTATACTCAGGGCAGGGTGGTCTTTCACCCTGCCCATCTTGTTCCTGAGGTACATGAATATGATAGCTACCAGTGTTGATCTGGCCACAATCGTAATGAGTATCGAAGAGACCATCGCCCGATGGTCGCAGCTTCGAATCGTCGCCTTCCTCTTCACGCTGCTCGGCGGGATCATCATGATCGCGGTGGGCAAGCTCTTGATTCACTCGGTGATGAAGCTCCTCGAGCGCGGCCTCTCCCGTTCGAAGAAGATCAACGATCTCATGGCCCGCTACACGCTGCAGCTGGTCAACATCCTCGGCTGGATCTTCCTGGCCATCGCCTTCTTGCAGCACATGGGCTTGAACATGGGCCCGGTGCTTGCAGGCCTCGGCATCACCGGGGTCATCTTGGGCTTCGCCTTCCAGGAGACAATCGGAAACCTTCTCAGCGGCGTGATGATCGTCATCAACGCCCCCTTTCGCATCGGCGACTACATTGAAGCCGGCGCCTTCAGCGGGACGGTCACCGACATGGACATGATCTGTGTGACGCTCGCCACCCCGGATAACAAGAAGATCACGATGAGCAACAAGCTGGTGTGGGGAAACCCCATCGTCAACTACTCCGACATCGAGCGCCGTCGTGTCGAACTCTCCGCCAGTGTTGCCTTAGGGTCTAACATTGAGGTGACGAAGCGGACCATCAGGGAGGTCATCGCCTCCTACGCCGAGGTGTTGCCCGCCCCGGAGCCGGTGGTCGAAGTGACCAAGCTCACCCCCTCGTCGGTCGATCTGGTCGTCAGACCGTGGGTGAGGCCCGCAGACTACTGGAAGGTCCACTTCCGGTTCAACGGGGAAATCTACGACCGGCTGACGGCGGCAGGCATCGACGTGCCGCACAACCAGCTTGATGTGCACCTCATTGAGCCGAAGGGCGAAGATGCCCGATGATATAGTTTGCAAACTCCTGGCTCTCTGAGAGGATGAACTTACCCAGGTATGAGGAGGGGCGGTAGGTGCGGGCGCCGAATGTCACCGTGAGGATGGTGTCGCTCGTCTCTACATCAACAACGACATTGGAGATCTTCTTGTCGTCGTGTGTTTCGTAGCGTTGGGTAGCGCTGACGAAGTGGTCGGCTCTGATGAGGTGGTACTCCCCACTGAGGAAGACTCCGACCAGCTCGTGGTCCTTGTCGAAAGCCAACAGGATGCCTTGGTTCTGGTCGTTGATGTACCCCATCTTCGTCGCGAAGGTGACCTTCTCCTTCTTCACCACCGCCATGGCGTCCTGCTCCAGCAATGCCAAAGTACGTTCGTATTGGGCCTTGGCTGCCGCTCTCCGTTTCCTTCCGGCGGTGAAGTTGTAGATGTTGAAGATGGTGAAGGCAACCAACAGCAGCAAGAGGATGTATTGGATGATCGCTGTTATGCTCATAGGGCGACCATAGCAGGAGGCGTCGA
>JALOBD010000212.1 GCA_023228445.1 Sphaerochaeta sp.
ATGATGCGATCATGGGAAGGCGGGCCACCGCCTACCAGTGGGGGTGAGCGATGCAAGAACGAGCACTTTACATGGTGGACAGCTTCACCACCAAACGATTCACAGGAAATCCTGCTGGAGTGCTGTACCCTGCCGACGGGCTGAGTGATGAGGCGATGATCGCCCTCGCCGGCGAGCTTGGAGCCAGCGAGAGCGCCTTCATCTATCGCGGCGATGAGCAAGCGAAGCAGATTCCGATCCGCTTCTTCACCGCAAAGCAGGAGATGCCCGTGTGCACCCACGCGACGGTGGCAGCCTTCCACATCCTGGCGACACGGTACGGGCTTGGAGCCATCCACCACACCATGGAGAGCAGCGGGGGTACCTTCCCGGTGGCGGTGCGCGACCATGCAAGCGGTCATCCGACGGTCACGCTCACCCAGCGGGGCAAGGGAATGATCGGTATCATCGGTCCAATTCTCGAACCGATGCTCCAGACGGCCCTTGGCCTCGGTGCAGAGGACCTCCCCGATGGTCGCTTCAGCACCGTCTATGAGGCGGCCACCCCGCGCATCCTGGTGGAGGTGGCTACCAAACGAGCGTTGGATTCAATTACTGTCGATAGACAGACGCTCATCCAACTGGGAGCGTTCATGAAGTGTCCCGGCTTCTTCTGCTACACCTACGACGGGTGTGAGGAGGGTGTCTTTGCCAATGCGAGGATGTTCAGCCCCGCAACCGGCGTGGATGAGGATCCGGTGACGGGCAATGCCGCCTCGGCCCACGCACTCTTTGTGCGCGAACGGGGTCTGGTCGATGATGGGACCCCTCTCGTCTACGCCCAAGGCGAGGCGATGGGGCGCAAGGGGTACGTGCGTGTTGAGGTCAATGGCAAAGTGGCACAGATCACCGGAGAGGCGGTGACCGTCTGGCAAGGATCAATCCTCCTGTGAGGAGGGAAAGTCCTTCTTGCGTCGCTTTCGCACACTTTCGGTGAGCAGGTACTCGATCTGGCCGTTGATCGAGCGAAAGTCGTCCTCGGCCCACCGCGCCAGCTCCTCCCAGAGTGAGGAGGAGAGGCGCAGGAGGATTTGCTTTCGCTCGTTCTTCTGGTTCATGGCGCTAGTAGAGTGATCCACTGTTGACGATCGGCTGCACGTCACGGTTGCCGCAGAGGACCACGAGGAGGTTGCTCACCATGTTGGCCTTGCGCTCCTCGTCGAGGGTGACCAAGTCGTTGTCATTGAGCTGGGTGAGGGCCATCTCGACCATGCCAACCGCCCCTTCGACGATCTTCTGGCGAGCAGCGATGATGGCGGTGGCCTGCTGGCGCTGCAGCATCGCAGCAGCGATTTCCGGAGCGTAGGAGAGGTGGGTGATGCGCGCCTCCATGACCTCAAGGCCGGCGGGAAGGACGCGCTGCTGCAACTCCTCTGAAAGTTTTTGGGCAACCTCACTGGATGAACCGCGCAGCGAATTCTCGTCATCGTCGCTGTCGTAGGGGTAGTGGCGTACCACGTTACGCAGCGCTGCATCACATTGGATGGAGAGGTATTCGATGTAGTTTTCCACGTTGAAGACTGCAAAGGCGGTGTTGACCACTCGCCAGACAACGACCACGCCGATGATGATGGGGTTGCCCAGCGCATCGTTGACCTTCTGTTTGTCGTTGTTCAGCGTCGTCGCCTTGAGTGAGATCTTTCGCTTGGGTAGCTGTACGGTGATGTTGCCGCTGCTCTTGGAGAGGTCGCGCTTGAGTTCGGTCTTCCCCGAAGAGGGGGAGAAGTCGGAGGCTGAGACGGGGCAGACGGCCGTGGCAAAGGGGTGTACCCAGTAAAAGCCCTCCTCCTTGATGGTCCCCATGTAGCGGCCGAAGAGGGTGAGGACGATCGCTTCGTTGGGCTTGACGATCTTCAGGCCGATGTACAACAGCGGGCCGACGAGGAAGGCGTAGAGCATGGTCACCACGATGAGGATGACCATCACCGGCGATGGGACAAGAAGCACGAACGCAATGACCATCGCTGCGATAGAGAGGATGATGGCAAGGGTGTTGAGAAGAAGAAACGCGAGCCCGTTGGTCCTTGGGGAGAGGATTTTCTCCTCGACCGGAGTGTGGGTTTTCATGGCTACCTCCTGATAATGAGATATCAATATGATATCATCGAGATAGTATCACCAAACTCTATTCAACACAAGGTCTCGACTCCTCTTTGCGTTGAAAAGCGAACACGCCGCCAGTGTGCAGGCGGCGTGTCGGCAGCGGGGTTTGTCCTTTACGCAGTGAGGGCCTTGCCCATCTCGCGTGCCTGGACCAAGGCATCGGCATCGGGGCTGTCCATGGTGATGATACTCTTGGCTACCAGCGTGGCTCCGGCCTCCTTGACGCGCTGCTCCCAGCTGCGCATCCACTGCCCGTCACCCCAACCATAGGAGCCGAAGAGGGCGATTCTCTTGCCTGCGAGGTAGGGAAGGAGGGTCTCGAACATCGGCTCGAAGATATCCTCCTCCAGGTTCTCCGCTCCACTGGCAGGGCAGCCGAAGGCAACGGCGTCGTAGCTATCCAGCATGTCGGCACCAAAGAGGCCGGCACTGATCTTCTTGGCGGACGATCCGACGCTCACCACCCCCTCTCGCACGGCATCGGCCAACAACTCGGTGTTCCCGGTCCCACTATAGTAGACAATGGCAATGTTCTTCATCGCAATATCCTTCAAACGCTTCATGAAGAAACGGTGATAGTCATCAAGTTAGCATCTGCTAACACTGTAGTAGTACTGAATATCCCGTGGTTCGTCAACGTCCAGCAGATCTATCGGTTATTGATCTGGTGCTGCTCCAGCGCTGCGACAAGGCCGCCGATCTTGCGTACCAGGGGGCTTGCCTGGCCGAAGTGCTTCTTGGCTTGGCGGTACGCCCAGTGGTAGAGGACCGCTGCGTCGCCCTGCTTGCCGAGCTTGCGGTAGCAGCGCCCGATGTGGACCATCAAGCCGATCTTCTCCGCTTCGGTGGCGTAGTCGGTCTCGTAATCGAGGTAGGCGCGTACCACAAGGTAGTGCTCAAGCGCCTCCTTGAAGCGTTTCATCCGCTCCAGACAGATGCCCATGGCACAGCGTGCCATGATGGTTTGGTTGCTCGACGATCCGGTGAGCTCAGTCAGCAGTGCGAGGATGTGGCGTCTGAGCGTCAACTCGTCATCCCACTCCTTCTTCAGGTGCTTGATGTCCGCCTGCAGTGCGAGGGCGTCGATGTAGAGGTCGTACCCCGGTCCCCCATCCTCTCCCCAGTCGAGGCGCAGGAGCATCACGGCGATCGACTGGGCTTCGTCGTACTGTCCGTCGTCGAGGTAGGAGAAGGCGAGGGCGAGCAACGCCTCGAGGGTCAGTTCATCATCATCGCCGCTGATGAGGCGACGGCTCTGGTAGATGTGCTGGGCAACTTCCAGTTCACGCTCGGTATCGCGGGCCAGTGCATAGGCGGCGTTGAGCTCGGTCAAGAGGACAATGTACTCCTGGTTGATGGGC
>JALOBD010000213.1 GCA_023228445.1 Sphaerochaeta sp.
GCAAAATTACAATCTTTGATTTTTTGTTGCAATATAAGGCCAAGTATCCTAAAATTGACCTACGTTAGGTTGATGCATGGATAAAATTGTCAAACAGCACATAAAAGAGTACGGACAGGCGCCATCGGTGGTTGTCACAGTACCCGGGATTTGTACAATCTTGGGTAGCTATGCAGATGCGTGCCGCGGCTGGTCGCTGGTCATTCCCGACAAGGCGACCCTTTCGGTGGCCATCTCGCTGCGCGATGATCAGATGGTGCGCCTCTACAATGCCACGCTCAACGACCGAAAACGCTTCAACCTCTCCAACGTCAAATACCGCAAGGAGGACCGTTGGGGGAACTTTCCCAAGGGGGTCATCGCGGTGATGGTCAACGAGGCCACCGTCCTGGCCGGCATGGATATCACCCTCGAGGGAAGCTTGCTCTACGCCGACAACCAGATGATCAGCACCGCCAGCGCCTTGGCGACTACGCTGGCCATCGACGCGCTCTTTGAGCAGAAACTCAGCCTCACCAGCCAGATTCGGATCACCTACCAGGCCAACACCACCTTCAACACCGAGCGCTGCAAGGTCAGCGACCTGTTGGCAATGATCAACGCCAAACCCACCTCCACCCTCTTCTTCGACCTGCAGCACGTCACCTACAAGGAGATTCCGTTCCCCTATGGCGATGAGAACGGGCAGTACGTTGCCATCATCGTCGATAGCAAGATCAGCCCCAATGCGATGCGTGAAGAGATCAACCTCAAGCGCAAGGCCATCGATCATGCGTTCGAAGAGCTGCGCAAGCACAAGCCGAGGGGCTTTATCCGCGACTTCCCTGAGAGTGACATCAGTGAACGTGTCACCCCCCTCAGCGAGGATGAGCGTCACATCTGTGAGTATGTACTCTCCGAGAGCCGTCTGGCCAGCGATGCGGCGAACCTGCTCACCACCAAGGATGCCCCGCTCTTCGGCAAGGTGCTCAACCGTGTCCAGGCAGGCCTTCGCGACCGCCTCGAGGTGACCTGCCCTGAGGTCGATTGGCTCACCAAACGGGCCGGGGAGATGAGCGGGGTGCTGGGTGCCGTACAGGTCTCCAACGGCTTTTCCGGCAACATCATGGTCCTCTTGAGCAAGGAGATGCTTTCAAGCTATATTGGACGCTTAGAGGAGTATGAGCACATCTTTGGCTTCCATCCCCGCTGGTATGTCCTGAGTGGGAATGAACCTGCCAAGATTGTGTTGACCGACGCACACTGATGAGAATTCTCTTGACCAACGACGACGGATACACCAGTGAGGGGCTGTCTGCCCTCACCGATGCCCTGGTGGCCGATGGCCACGAGGTGTGGGTGTGTGCCCCGTCGATCGAGCGCAGTGCATCGAGTCACGCCATGACGCTCCACCAGGAGATCACCATCACCGAATTTGGTCCGCAGCGCTTCCACTGCAGCGGCACCCCGGTGGACTGCATCCTCTACGCGACCAAGGCGAAGGTCTTCGACCACCACCCGGACCTGGTGATCAGCGGCATCAACCACGGCTTCAACATCTCGACCGACATCCTCTACTCCGGTACCGTCGCGGCTGCCCGGGAGGCAGCCCTCACCGGCTTGAAGGCGATCGCCGTCAGTTGCAGCCGGGACACGGAGGGCAACTTCCCCTTCGCCCGTGCCGCTGCCTTCATCGTCGCGCATCTTGAGCAGTTCTCCGGTCTCGCCTCACCCGAGTGTGTGATCAACATCAATATCCCCGGGGAGGGGAGCGGCACGTGGAAGAGCGGGGTGCCCGCCTATCTGGACTACCACGATGTTGTGGAGCGACGGCAGAAGAGCGACGATGATCGCTCCATGGTCTTGGGCATGCGCGGCGGAATCACACCGAGTCAGCGCTGTGACACCAGGCAGAGCGACTTCCAGTTGGTGGAAGCCGGCTACGTGAGCGTCACTGCCCTTGCCATCCTGCCGCCGGTGCACGGCGCGATCCAACAACGCCTGGAGGCGATGAGCCATGAGTAAGGGGTGTTGGGAGGAGAAGTGCCACCGTTGTGGGCTCTGTTGCCACGAGAAAGCGCTCTACTCCAACCAGTTGGTCATCGATTTGGACAGCTGGTGCGAGTTCTTCGATCCGAAGACCAAGCAGTGTACAGTCTACGCACAACGGTTCATCCGGTCGGTGAGATGCAAGAAAGTGACTCGCCTGCGGGCGATGTTCGCCTCCTACCTCGTCCCGAGTTGTGCCTACGTGGAGTGGGCAGAGCAGAAGGGCCTGCGCTTTGCCAAGCGGCGGCAGTTGCGCTTCATCCATAGCAAGACCTATCCGGCTGAAGAGTCGGACGACCCCATATACAACCTATTCTGAGAAAAAGACACAGCCGATTGACGCTGTGTGACATGCTCACTACGTTTGTGTATGAGGGATATCAATGGAACAACCTATAATATATTTGGACAATAATGCGACCACACCGATGCACGATGATGTCATCGCTGCAATGAACGAGGCTGCGTCGCTCTACGGTAATGCATCGAGCATGCACACCATGGGCCGAGAGGCCGCCGTCGCCGTTGAGGAGAGCCGTCAGGCAATCGCCGACCTCATCGATGCCCAGGATGAGGCGATCGTGTTCACCAGCGGGGCGAGCGAGGCGAACAACACCGTCTTCAATCTCTTTCGTGAGCGTATCGACCTGGGGACGAAGCGCAACCGAATCATCACCACCACGATCGAGCACCCCTCGATCATCGAGACGGTCGCCCACCTCAAGGGGCTGGGGTATGCCATCGACCTCTGTGCGGTGGACCATACCGGACGGGTGGTGCTCTCAGAGATGGAGCGGCTGCTCGGTGACGATGTAGCGCTGGTGTCGGTGATGCTCGGCAACAACGAGATCGGCACGATCCAGCCGGTGAAGGAGATTGCTGAGATGGCCAGGCGCCACGGCGCTTATGTACACACCGATGCCACCCAGGCGATCGGTAAGATCGCGGTCTCCATGAAGGATCTGGATGTCGATTACCTCAGCCTCTCTGCCCACAAGTTCTACGGACCCAAGGGCATCGGAGCCCTGGTGGTGAAGAAGGGGGTCCCCTTCTCGCCCTTCGTCCATGGGGGACACCAAGAGGACGGCAGGCGCGCCGGCACCTACAACAATGGGGCGATCATCGGCATGGGAGTCGCCGCTCGCATTGCACAACGTGACCTGGAAACGGAGAACAAGCGGCTGTGGACGCTCCGCGAGATGTTGAGAACGGGCATAGAGGCGAGTATCCCCAACGTCGTGGTCAACGGCAACCAGCAGCACTGTCTGCCGGGGACCCTTGACGTCTCCTTCCCCCGTGCCGAAGGGGAGTCGATCCTCCTCTACCTCGATTTGGAGGGAATCATGGTCTCCACCGGCAGCGCCTGTGCAAGTGGCTCGCTTGAGCCGAGCTACGTGCTGCTGGCCAGTGGAGTGGATATAGAGCTGGCACACGGCTCCATTCGTTTCAGCTTCGGACGGTACAACACCGAGGA
>JALOBD010000214.1 GCA_023228445.1 Sphaerochaeta sp.
TGCTCTTATATCAGCCAGCGATCACGGTGATGATCTGAAAGGCCCCCTGCTCCTCGAGGGGACAGTGGAGGAGCATGTATGGGGATTTGCAGAACACCAATGATCAGAAGACCGCGATATGTCGGCATCTGTTGACTAGTATTCACGTTCTGGCAGTGCGGATGAAGCTTGATTTTTTAGAATGAATCAAATATGATAGTATATGTTAGAAAAAATTAGAATGCAGGAGAATATACTGTCTCTCATTGAATCAGAGACCGTTGAGTTGAAAAGAGAGCTGACGGATGATGTTGTAAAGACGGTACTGGCATTTGCAAATAGTGGTGGGGAACGTTGTTCATCGGTGTCGAGGACGACTCTTCCATTTGTGGAATTTTGGAAATCGATCAAGTACTTACGAGAGTATCAAATATGGTCAGAGATTCCGTTGTACCTGATGTAACACAATTTGTTTCCTATGCAGTCAATTATGCTGATGGCAAGCAAATTCTTGAAGTGACAGTGAGAAGAGGGACCGATCGACCGTATGCGCTAAAAAGCAAAGGGATTAACCCCAATGGTGTTTTTGTTCGCCAAGGCTCTTCTTCAGTACGGGCAAGTATGGATACAATACGGATGATGATAACCGAAACAGCACATAGACACTTTGAAAGAGAACCTTCCCCCATTCAATCACTCACCTTCTCCTATATCGCCCCTCTATTTGAAGAGCGAGCGTTGGCATTCGGCGAAGCGCAGCATCAGACATTGAAGCTACGGAACTCCCAAGGAGATTGGACTGGCCTTGCTCTCTTGCTCTCAGACCAATGTACCCATACCACCAAGATTGCTCTCTTCCAAGGTACCGGGGTAGCGGTGTTCCGTGATCGTCGGGAGTTCTCCGGGTCTCTCCTCTCCCAACTTGAAAAATCTATTGAGTACTTGCATCAGCATAACCGGATTCGCTCGGAATTTCCGGGCATGGTACGGATGGATCGCTACGATTACCCAGTGTTAGCGATTCGTGAAATGCTGCTCAATGCCTATACCCATCGTCTCTACAGTGTCTCATCTCCGACGCTAATCCATCTCTTTGATGATCGGGTTGAGAGCATCACCGTAGGAGGGTTGGCTCCTGGCTTGACGATGGAGGATGTGCTCTTGGGAGTCTCGGTCAGCAGGAATGAATATTTGGTCCGAGTGCTACACCAGTTGGGGATCATCGAGGCGTATGGCACGGGAATTCTTCGGATGTTCGAACAGTACGCTGCATATGAGTGCAAGCCGATTATCGAGGTTAGTCCCAATGCATTTAAGCTGACCCTCCCCAATCGGAACTATCTGGTCGAACGCGTAGGTGAGATGGAGGGTGTCTATGAAGCGTACCTCTTCATCAAAAAGCATGAACTGGCGACACGGGCGGACTTGCAGCACTATCTTGGATGCTCCCAAACCCAAGCAGGCTTGGTTATCCGTGCGCTTGTCGAAAAGGGTATCGTACGTACAGTAGGGAAAGGGAAGAATATCCGATACAGAGCAATGTAAGAAAACGGGTGTTGCGCGTAGTCGAGTCTCTTCTCTTGGCTGCTGCACTCCTCCAGTTGGCGAGTAGCAAAATCACAAAGAGAGACCAGTGAACTTCCCACCCACTGGTCTCCGGTAGTGCAAGTCTGTATGTCTGCTACGCGTTATGCTCTTATATCAGCCAGCGATCACAGTGATGATCTGAAAGGCTCCCTGCTCCTCGAGGGTGTAGTTGAAGCCAAGCACGTTGGAGGAGATCTCAACGCCATGGACCGTCACCTTGATGGCGGTGAACGCGGTGATCTCGCCATTGAGGTACAGGACCTTGTCTCCGGTATTGACGGCAAACAAGGATGTGGTGATGCCAAGCATCAAAATGATCATCAAGATGGTTGTATATAGATTCTTCATATCAATGGTCCTTTTTAATATTTGGTACAATAGAACCGTACACAATATAAAAAGAAATGTCAATACCTATTTGCTCGTAACTCTATACTGTAGATGATGTTGTGATGAAACAAATTTGATTAAATGCGCATACGAATGCAACAAATCCTAAGGGTATTTGGAGATATTGAGCTGAGAAAACTCCACCTATGACACGAAAACCCGATTAGAATAGCAAATTTCTTGTATCTTTCAAAAATTCACATACACCTCGGCGACACTTCTGACAGAGGAGGTGGAGGTGAACAATTTTGCGCTCATCGACGAAAAAGACCTGCCATTCGGCAGGTCTCTCCGCTTGAAGGTGATGATCAATCGAGCTCGAGCAACTCCTTGATCTGATCCTTTGCTTGATTGAGAATCTGGGTGTACTGCTCATCGAGCTTGGAAAGCTGTTGGTCGAGGATCTTCATGAACTCGGCGTCCTGTTCGGGGCGAAGGGTGAAGTTGGGCCCATACTGGGCGCGAAGCTGTGCTTCTTTTTGCCTCAGGTGGGGTTCGAACTGGGTCTTCAACCGGTCGATGAGATCATCCTGATTCTCCAGGTACTGGGTGAAGAAGCTCTCCAGTTGGCCGAGGATCTGGGTGATCTGCTCGTTGCCACCGGCGATGACGAGACCAAGGTCGAGGACTTTGGCGAAGGTTTCCTTGAAGAGTGCGTTACGCGGTAGGGTGAGATTGGAGAGCAAGGTGAGCGCCATCCCCTCCTTGATGAGCTTCTTTTTATCGTCGGGGAAGGCGTTGTAGCGCTTTGCGGTCTCCTCCTTGGTCACGTCGATATCGTTGAGGAAGGCGGCTGCCACTTGGCGCCCCTCCTTGATGGTCATATCACTCTTGATCTTCTCACTGTCGATTTGGAGGCCCTCGGTCTTCTCAAGGGCGAGCTCCCATGCAGATTTTATGATGGCCATGGTATCTCCTTATGCAATGCAAAAGATAGTACACTTCTTCATCTTGGACAAGGTCGGCCTTTGGTGATAGGCTCAAACCATGAAGCTCATCTACCTCTTTGGCCTCTTCATCGGCGCCACGCCGGCAGCTACCTTCACCGATAACAGGTACATCATCCTCTGTGTGGTACCCGCCTTGGTCTTCTCGATCAGGTTGGTGGCCAACAAACACAACGCATACCAGCCGGTGGATGATCATCTGAACATGGGACGAGCGTGATATGGACACACTGCCTCTATACTATGAACACCCGTACCTGGGTGAGCTGGTGGCAACCGTGGTTGCTATCAGGGATGATGGCGTGGTGCTCGACCGGACGATCTGCTACCCCGAGGGGGGAGGGCAAGGGGGAGATCGGGGCACCATCGGCGGGTGTGTCCTCACCGATACCACCAAGGCCAAGGATGGGACGATCCTCCACCGTGTCGAGGACCCCACTTTTGTTGAAGGCGATGAGGTTGCGATCATCCTCGATTGGCCGCGGCGCTATCACTTCATGCGCCTCCATACCGCCCAACACATGGCAAGCGGAATTCTGTACCAGGAGTTTGGTATCGACACGGTCAGCGTTCACCTCGGTGAGCGCATCATGATGAT
>JALOBD010000215.1 GCA_023228445.1 Sphaerochaeta sp.
CTCGCTTCCCATCAGGCGCATGGCACGCCGCTCGGCCTCATCGAAGTCGAAGAGTGTTCCATCGGCATCAAAGAAAAGATAGCGGTACATCAATCGGTTCCTTTACTTGTGGTCTGCTTCTCTGTACCATAAAGAAAAAGCTGCTTGTATTGCAAGGAGCAGCGGGGAGGGTCGAATGCAACATGGATTCTTCGGTCGAAATTGGGTCCTTGGCTACATCGTGGGGGCGCTCGTCACAGCACTTGGGGTCTTCGTCATGTTCCAACAGGACTCATTTCTGCGATTCTTCGTGGCTCTGCTCGGCCTCTATGTAACCATCTCGGCTGTGGTGCAGCTCCTCGCCCTCTCCTCCTACCGCCTCGTCCCCCTCTTCCACCGGGTCACGTTGGTGCGTACCATCGTCTCAATCATCCTCGGCCTTTGTGCCGTGATCCTTCCATTGGCTACTGCCAAAGTCAGCTGGATGCTCCTGCTCTACACGATGGCGACGGTGCTCGGCTTATCGGCGCTCATCACCATCATCGATGCAATCATCACGGCAAAAGGGGGGAGTTTCCGCTTCTCGCTGCTCCTCGACGGCCTCTTCAGCCTCGCTGTCTCGATTCTGCTCTTCGCCTTCCCCCAACAGATTGGGACAGTCCTCCTCAAGCTGGTGGGAATCCTGATCATCATCGCCGGCCTCTCTCTCGTCGTCATCGCCAGCCGCGCTCGCTCGCTCTCAAAGCGGGCGTCGGCACAGACCATCGAAGGCGAGGGTGAGATCGTTTTGTGATCAGGGGATGAGCAGCGACGCTGCAATGCCCCAGCGCTGGACTGCTCCCTCACGCGGGGCCGATTCACCACCGATGGGAAGGATCGTCGAGAAGAGCGGCAGGACCTTGCGTGAGAAGAGGTAGTCGACCCGTTCCTTGATCTCGCCCAGGGCAATGGTGTTGCCGCTGTCGGTGCCCGCCGAGAAGTGGGTGAGGCGGTAGACATCCAAGAACTGCTCATCCTCCATGGCGGCAGAGAGCGGCCAGAGGTAGTCGACCTGGCGGTAGGCGATCGGGCTGAAGGAGGACCAATCCTGGTGGGATGGCTCATAGAGGCTGCCGGCAACGATGGTGGGCTCGACGATGGAGCCCTGTCGTACGATCTGTAGCAGGTGCTCAAGGCGTTTTCCAGTGATGCGCTGTTGCGTCTCCTTCCACCCCTCCCCTCCGTTGAGGAAGGCGCTGAACACCTCATACTCGACGAGGTTTGCCAGCGAGAGTCGTAGTGTCTGCTCGCCATTGAGACGTACCTGCACGGAATCTTTGCTCACCTCCAACACCTCAAGCGGGGTGATGATCGCTCCGCCATCGAGCAGGATGGCGTTGGCCCCGACGCGCCTGACCAGTGCGGTGACGTTCTCCATCGCCCCGGTGATGAAGATCACCGGATCGTCCAGGTCGGCGATCGATTGCGCGACGCTGTCGACCATCTCATGCTCCTTCCACGGTACATCGCTGAGCGGAAGCAAGAGGGTTTTGAGGATGCTGCCCTTGGCAACGGTCTTGACCACATCGCTGATGATGAAGCGATGGGGAGGTCTTAACTGGGAGAGCGGGGGGATGAGGCGGGCTTGTTCACGTTCCCACTCAATGCGCGCAAGTTCGGCTTGCCGTTCACGCTCTTGGCGCTCCGCCTCCTGCTGTTGGGCCAACAATTGGCGTTGCTCAGCCTGAACGCGCTCCGCCTCGGCAGCCGCTTCGATGCGCCGTTGTTCGTCAAGGGCGGCATTGACGACGGCAAGCTGGCCTGATAGGGCTTGTCGTTCATCGAGCAAGGCTGTGATCTCATCGTTCAACTGGGCGATGCGCTGCTCCCGGTCATCGAGCAGCGCGCGTTGTTCAGATTCGACGGTCTCTTGTCGCTCAAGGTCTGCCTGCACCGCTAGGAGCTGGAGAGAGAGGAGGGTGTGCTCCTCATCCAGGGCCGCAAGCTCATCACTCAGTTGGGCGATGCGCTGCTCCCGGTCATCGAGCAGCGCACGCTGTTCAGATTCGACGCTCTCTTGTCGTTCAAGCTCGGCCTGAGCGGCTAGGAGCTGGAAGGAGAGGAGGGCGCGCTCTTCACCGAGCGCCGTGGTCTCATCATCCAGACCAGCGATGCGCTGCTGCTGGTCGTCGAGAAGTTCTCGCTGCTCAGCTTCGGTGGCCTGGTGTCGTTGAAGGTCGACCAGCGCTGTTGAGAGTTGGTCAGAGAGGAGGGTACGCGCTTGCTCGAGCGCCGCGATCTCTCCATCGAGGCGGGCGATGGTGTCCCGCTGCCCCTCGATGATCTCTTGGCGCGACGCGATCTGGCCTTGCAGCACCAGTATGGTATCGTCTTGTTCATAGATGGCAACGGTGCGCTCCAACTCTTCGATCTTCTCTTCAAGGAGAACGATGGTCTCTTGGGCACTGGCCTCTTGCACGAGCGCTTCTGCTGCCTGTCGCTCAGCAACGATCAGCGAGTGTTTGGTCACCGGCAGCTCCAAGCGGTCAGTGAGCGGAATGTCGATGTTGGGTATCGCCTCTCGTGCGGTGTAGCTTGCACACCCGCTCAACAGGGCGATGGTGGTGATCAACAGGATCGTGGGCAGTAGTCGTCTCATGGGGAGCTCCTCAGTTGGAGAAGAAGGCCTCAGCCTTCGCCTTGGCATCAGCCTTTCTTTGCTCTCGGGCATTGTTGTCCTCGCCGAGCATGAACAGTTCACAGTAGTTGGCACTCACCTTGTCGATGATGACCTCCTCGACCCCCTCAAGGCAGTCGTGGTAGCTGCCGGGGCTGTAGAAGCGGCAATTGACACAGCTGTGCAGGTTCTTCGCACAATGCGGGCAGAGGGTTGCATAGCCGATGGTGTAATGCCCATCGATGGGGGTGTGGCAGTGGTGGCAGGCGCGCATGGTCAAAACTCCAATCGCCGTCCCAGGCGCTCCATCTCCCCTTCCTCGTAGTGCTCCTTGGCGAGGCGGAAGTGCTTTTGGTCACCTTTGTAGCGGGGGATGACGTGGATGTGCAGGTGTTTTACCTCCTGCCCGCTCTCCTCGCCGTTGTTGATGACGATGTTGGTCGCATCACAGCCGAGAGCCTCCCGCAGCTTCGCATCGGCTCTCTGGACAACGCCCATCAGGTGGGCCAGGGTGGCTTCGGGGCAGTCGGCAAGGGTTGGGTGACACTCGTTGGTGATGACGAGCAGGTGGCCCTTGTTGACGGGGTTGATATCCAGGATGACAAAACAGAGCTCATCCTCATGGAGTTTGACACTGGGGATGACCCCATCACGGATCTTGGTGAAAATCGTTTCCATGGCGCACCTCGCGCCCATTGTAGCACACAATTGTCGCCTCGCAAAAGGATTGTGGGCAGAGAAAGGGATTGAACAAAGATTTACAATGTACTACTATCTCCCAGGTGGTTGGACGGTATGAGTCACCTCCCTTTTTTTCGACTGCTAATCTGTTCTGTACTCTAGAAAAAGAGGCTCTCC
>JALOBD010000216.1 GCA_023228445.1 Sphaerochaeta sp.
ATCATCGTCATGGTGCTCTTCTTCGGCTTCGGTCTGACGCTGGTGCTCAACCGCCTCTTCAACCGGCCCATCACCAAACTCCAGGAACGGCTGAAGGCGATCGCAGCGAGCGATTTCTCCAACGACTCCTCCATCGAGTGGAGCGATGAGCTGGGCGACATCGGACGGGGGATCAACGACCTTGCCCGACAGATCGACTCGCTGTTGGAGCGACGGGTCGCCGATGAGAAGAACAAGCAGGAGCTGGAGTACCGGATGCTGCAGAGCCAGATCAATCCCCACTTCCTCTACAACACCCTCAACTCCATCAAGTGGATGGCAACCCTGCAGCACGCCACCGGCATCGCCGAGATGACGACCAGCCTCTCGCGCCTCTTGAAGAATGTGAGCAAGGCCGAGGAGCCGGTCATCAGCCTGGCCGAGGAGCTCGATCTGCTCAACGACTACTTCGTCATCCAAAAGTACCGCTACGGGGGGACGCTACAGTTGGTCAACACAATCGACGAGCGATACGCAAGCGTGGCCATCCCCCGCTTCACGCTCCAGCCGCTGGTGGAGAACGCCATCTTCCACGGCCTTGAACCGAAGGGAGGGACCGGAGCGGTCACCCTCAGCCTCATTGAGGAGGGGGAGGAGACCATCACCCTCATCGTCGAGGACGACGGGGTGGGCATCGAGCAAACGACCCTTCAAGCACTGCAGGCTACCACCGGAGCCGGTGCCGACGGGATGTTCCGCGAGATCGGCATCCATAATGTGGCAAAGCGAATCGAGTACGCCTTTGGCCCGCCGTGGGGACTGCACATCGAAAGCGAGGTAAACAGCTACACCCGGGCCATCATCCGCATCCCCAAGCAGACGAAGGAGGGAGGAGTATGGCCATCAAGTTGATCATCGCCGACGATGAGCCGTTGGTCCTCGTCGGCCTGCAATCGATGCTCCCCTGGGCTGAGCTCGGCATTGAGATCGTCGCCACCGCGCACAATGGCAGACAGTTGGAGGAGGCGATCGGGCGCGAACACCCCGACTTGGTCATCACCGATATCAAGATGCCGATCAAGAGCGGCCTCGAGGTCCTCAAGGAGAGCAGCCAGGCGCCGGGGCGCTCTCCGCTCTTCATCCTTCTGACCAGCTACGAGGAGTTCAGCTACGTGAAGGAGGCACTCTCCCACCAAGCCGTCGATTACCTGGTCAAATTGGAACTGACCCAACAGACCCTCAAGGACTCGGTGGTAAAGGCCATCGGCATCCTTGAGGAGCGGCAAGGTCGGCTCTTCGAACCACAGGAACGCTCTACGATGCAGGGGTTTCGCGACAAGTTCTTCGTCCGTCTCTTCAACGGCCTCATCGACTCTCGCCAGGCCTTCACGATGCAGAGCCAAGAGCTCGGCATCGTCTTCAATGAGAGCTGGTACGCTGTCTGCTATCTGGAGATTACCCCCAGAAGCGAACAGACTGATGTGAGCCTCTATACCGGCACCCTCGAGATGCTCAAGGAGACCCTGTCCCGGTACCTGACCAATTACGTCACCAGCCTCGACCTCCACCACCTGGCTGTCACCCTCTGCCTCAGCGAACAACAGGCGGCGCACTACGGATCGATCATTCGAACCGTAATGACCCAGACGGTCCAAGTCATCTACAACTACTTCTCCGTCGACCTGCGCTCCAGTGCCGGTATTCCGGTCGACGATCCCTTTAGAATAAGCGAATCGTTTCTCAGTGCCCGGCAGTTGCTGGCATCGCACACTACAGAGGAGAGGATCCTCATTGCCGAACGCCAACAGCCCTCTTCGCACACATTCACCCTCGAACCGTTCAAAGGACGGCTCATCCGGGCCTTCGAGGAGTTGGATGGCAAGGAACTGGCCCACGTGATCGAAGACATCGCCTCCCAGCTTGAGGAGCAGGCCATCGGGGTTCTTCAGGCAATCGAGGTTGCCAGCAACATCCTCTACCTCGCCCTCACCCTCCTACCCGATGGACAGGCGAGCATCGCCACCGCATTTGCCCAGGAGGAAGGGGGCTACCGGCAAATCTACACGTCAGTCTCAACCGACCAGTGCGCCTCCTATCTACGTCGCCTCGCCGCCAGCCTCAATGAGCAGTTGCAAAGCCGCACCCAGGACTACCGGGCGAAGATCGTTGCAAACATCCAGCAGTACATCAAGGAGAACATCGACCGCAAGCTCAACCTCGGTGAAGTGGCCCTGCTCTTCGGTTTCAGCCAGAACTACCTCAGCAGCATGTTCAGCCGGTACAGCGGTTCGAGCTTCGTCGAATACATCACTGACATGAAGGTGGCCGCCGCCAAGGAGCTGCTCGCCCAAGGGGATTTGAAGATCTACGAGGTAGCTGACCGGCTCGGCTTTGAGAACTCCTTCTACTTCAGCAAGGTCTTCAAGAAGGTGGAAGGCATCTCGCCGAGCCAATACCTGCAACATCTGCAACGTCGCCACACCTGAGAACGACGCTCTACCAATACGCCTGCCAACTCCCCCCGAGGCGGGTGAGCGCCTCCATCCAATAGTAATCGCCCCAGCTGACACACTCGTCGACCCCCTCCTCGGTGCAGGTGTTGAAGGGAGTCTTCTTGGAGTAGGTGCCATGGTAGACCAGACCATTGGAGTCATCACCAGGCAATACCCGGTAGTGGTCGTAGAGTGCCTTGAGCAGCTTTTTGGCCAGAGAGTGGTACAAGGCGGCCTTCTCCACCTCCCCGAGCGCTTCGTAACTCTCCGCTGCAGTCAAGAAACCACAGGCGACGATCGAGGCCGACGAGCTGTCACGCGGCTCATCGCCCTCGGTGAAGATCAAGTCCCAATAGGGGACCAGGTCGGCAGGGAGGCGGGAGAGGAAGTACTCGCTCACCGGCTCGAAGAGGTCGAGCTGGGTGCGGTCGCCGGTCTTCTGGAAGCTCAACGCCAGACCATAGATCGCCCACGCCTGCCCGCGTGCCCAGCTGCTATTCGAGTCGTGGCCTTGGTTGGTCTCCCCCCGAACTCCCTCCCCGGTGACCGGATCCAGGAAGAAGGTATGGTGGCTGGAGTAATCGTCGCGAAAGCTGTACTTCAGTGTCGTCTCGGTATGGGCGAGCGCAATCTCGCGATAACGGCTCTCTCCCGTCTCCTCGCTTGCCCAGTAGAGCAGGGGCAGGTTGAGCAGGCAGTCGATGATGTAGCGGTAGTTCTCCCGCTCCCCCATCGCCCCCCACGCTTGGATGAACTGGCCCACCCTCTGAAAGCGTGTGCAGAGTTGGTCAGCTGCCATCAAGGCGGCCTCACGAGCCCGGCGGTTGCCTACCAACTTCCAGGCAGCGGTACACGACGGGGTATACAAAAAGCCCATATCATGGTGGTCGACGGCAATCTTGTTGACGATCCGGTGGTGGAAGGATTCAACGTGGATCTGGGCGGCATGGCTGAACACCTCGTCGCCGGTATGCTCCCAGGCGAGCCAGATCTCCCC
>JALOBD010000017.1 GCA_023228445.1 Sphaerochaeta sp.
TAGTCAAGAGTAGAGCGCCGATACAACGACCGAAGCCACCTGGCAGAGCAGATGTTCGTCTCCCGCGGTGAAGCGATCCAAATCCGGGCTGTCGATGTCCAACACGCCTACCACCGAGCCACAAGCGGTGACCAGCGGCACGACCAATTCACTTCTGCTTGCACTATCGCAGACGATGTGGTCAGTGACGGCATGCACATCGGCGATCCGCTGGCTCTTCTTCGTCCGGGCGGCAAGGCCACACACCCCGCGCTCAAAGGGAATCTCGGTACAGGCGACCTTGCCTTGAAAGGGGCCGAGCAAGAGGCGTTCTCCACTCTCATCGGTAAGATAGAAGCCCACCCAGTTGATCCGTTCGAGCCTCTCGTTGAGGTAAGCTGCGACGTTGGCCAACGCGCCGATACGCTTCAAGTCGCTGCCACGGCAGTCGTCGACCAATGCCCGCACACCCTCTACCACGTGACACTCCCGCTGCGGTGTTTCTTCTGTTCAAGGCGGAGCTTGACCTGGGCTGACAGCACGGCAAAGCTGGTGGCCAGGTCGGTACGCTGGACCACCACATCCTCCTCAAGCTTCAGGTCCTTGGGGGCAAAGTTCCAGATTGCCCGCACCCCATAGCCCACCACTTGCTCAGCCACTGCCTGGGCGTGTTCGGCCGGCACGGCGATGACGGCGATGTTGACGTGGTTGTCGCGGATGTAGGTGCCCATCTCCGCCGGATTGAGGATCGGCACGCTGCCGACCTTCTTGCCCCACTTCTTCTCCTCGGCATCGAAGGCGGCGACAATCTTCAACCCATAGTTGCCAAACCCCTCGTAGCGGGCAAGGGCCGAGCCGAGGTGCCCCACCCCGACGAGGATGGCATCGGTGGCGTTGTCCCACCCCAGCGTCTCGACGATGGCATCGATGAGGCCGTTGACGGAGAAACCGACCTTCGGCTTGCCTTCGATACCGGTGCACGAGATGTCCTTGCGGACCTGGATCGGCTTGAGGCCCAGCTCATCGGCAAGCAGCGTCGCAGAGATCATCTCCATCCCTTCGTCTCGATAGGCTTTCAACAGGCGGAGGTAGGAGGGGAGACGCTTGATCGTCGGAATTGGAATCCCGTTGTAGTCTGTGCTCATGATTGCTCCTGTTCTAGGCGTCGTACCACGGCATCGATCACCTCGACGGGAGTGGATGCCCCCGCCGTGATGCCCAGTATATCACACTCGAACATCTGTGGGAGCACATCACGTTCATCTTCGATGTGCCACGCCTTGACCCCGCTCTCCACCGCCAGGTGGTAGAGCGCCCGGGTATTTGCACTGTTCTTGCCGCCGATGACGATGATGGCATCGCACTCCTCTGTCAGCTTGATCAGCGCGGACCGTCGATTGATTGAGGATGAGCAGACATCGTTGACGAAGACCACCTCGCTTGCCGAATCGGAGAAGGCGGCCAGCTGCACCTTGATGGCACTCCAAGCGATCTCATCGAAGGTGGTCTGCACAAAGACGGCGTATCGTTCACCGCAGATCGGCGCCCCCACCTCCTCGACGCTCGTGATCAGGCGAGAACGGCACAACTCTCCATCGTTGCGGACTCCCTGCATCGCCACTGTCTCAGGGTGGTCCTTGTGCCCGACGATAAGGATCTTGTGGGTAGTACAGTAATGGGCGATCCGCCTGAGGTTGTGTTTGACCACCGGGCAGGTGGCATCGATGAGCTGGTGGCCCGCTGTAGTGAACTCCTCGCGCAGGTCGTCGGGGATGCCGTGGGCACGCACCACGACCAGGCCCGCCTCCCCCTCATCAGCCCGGTCTATCTCCCCAAGCCCCTTGGAGGAGAGGCGTTCATTCACCTGGCGGTTGTGGATCAACTTGCCCAGCGAGTAGACCGGCTGGGCCTGTTCCGTCGCTTGGGCGATCGCCCGCTCGGCCATCGCAAGGGCACGCGAGACCCCGGTGCAATACCCCATGGTCTGTGACAATCGAATCTCCATTGACACAGTATGACAAAAACGCTGCCGTGCGATAACCCCACGGCAGCGTCCTTGCGGAGACTTTATCAGCTTACTTCGCCTTGATCCCTGCTTTGCCCTGCGCCTTGCTGATCCAATGGAGCAAGGTGGGGGCGAGGAAGTTGGAGGAGTAGGTGCCGAAGAACAGACCGAAGATCATGTTGACCGAGAAGAGGCGGATGTCGCCGCTTGCAAAGATCGCCAACGGTACGATGGCAAGGAGGGTGGTGAGCGCGCTCATCACCGTCCGGCTCATCGATTGGGTGACGCTCCGGTCGATCTGGGTTTCCAACGTCGCACTCTTGTTGATCTCGACGTTCTCTCGCACCCGGTCGAAGATGACGATGGTGTTGTTCAGCGAGTAACCGATGATCGTCAAGAGCGCTGCGATGGTGGTGCTGGAGAACTCGAGGCGCAAGAGGGTGATCATGGTGAGCATGGCCAATACGTCATGGACCAAGGCTACCAGTGAGGAGACGGCGTAGGCGAAGCGGAAGCGGAACCAGACGTAGATCAGGATCAGGGCCAATGCGACGGCAATCGCCAAGACCGAACTGGTCACGAGGGTCTTGCTGAACTTCGGACCGATGTAGTCGCTCTGCAGCACCACGACATTACCGGTGCCGAAGTGGGCACCAAGGGCTCCCTTCACCTCCTCCTCAAGCGAGGATTGGGTTGCCCCATCCTTGATGCCGAGGCGAACCTGGAAGGTTGAGCTCTCCTCTCCTCCCACCGTCTGTACCTTGGCATTGCCGATGGTGTCCAGGGCTTTGCGTACCTCTTCGATCGAGGTGCGGCCGCTGCCCTGGAAGTTCAACTTCACTGCAGCTGACGAGAGGGTGGCGGGAAAGCCGTAGCCGGAGAGGATCGTAGAGGAGATGAGCGATCCATCAACGGCAGCCGCCTCAATCCCGTCCATGGCGTTGAGCGCCTGGGCAAGGGATGCGGCATTCGGATACTCAGCAAAGCGCAGGACGGTGACCTGCACCCCAGCGTCTCCCCGCTGTTCAATGGAGAGGGCGCTTGAAGAGATGGAGAGCACCACATCCTGGGTGCCGTCGTAGGAGACTTCAAGCCCGACCGGAGCGACCCTGATGCGCTGGCTGAGGCCGCTCTCAAAGTCCACACCGAGGTTGAAGCCACCGAAGAGGATGAAGGAGACCAGCCCGACGACGAGCAGGAGGATGGCCAAGCCCCAAGCGGCCCAGCGTAGTTTGATGACTGGAATATCTTTTGTAAGCATTAGTTTTTCCTCCAGCTGATATGAAGCTTCTTGCCTTCCCGGTCGGTGATTGCTGCATCGAAGACCAGATGCGAGACAAAGAGGGCGGTGAAGACCGAGCTGACAATTCCGATGGCCAGGGTGTTTGCAAAGCCCTTCACCGACGAGCTACCGAGCTGGGAGAGGACCAGAGCGGCGATGATCGTGGTGATATTGGCATCCATGACTGTCCAGAACGCCTTGTCAAAGCCGGCCTTGATGGCGGCGATGTCACTCTTGCCCACCCGTCGCTCCTCCTTGATGCGCTCAAAGATGATGACGTTGGTGTCGACCGCCATGCCGAGGGTCAGGATCAGACCGGCGATGCTGGTCAGGGTGACCGTGAAGTTGAACGCGCTGAGCACGCTGATCATGATGAAGAGGTTGAGCAGCAGTGCCAGGTCGGCGACCAAGCCACTGACGTGGTAGTAGCCGAACATGATCAGGATCACCAGGACAAAGCCGATGATGATCGCCTTGAGGCCGGTCGAGACGGCGTCCTCGCCGAGGGTCGCCCCCACTGCCTGCTGGCTGGAGACGATCAACTCGATCGGGAGGGCTGCGGTGCGCAGCACGATGGCCAGGTCGTTGGCCTCCTGGGCGTTGAAGCCGGAGATCTGGACGCTGGAGCGGATGCCTTCGTTGATGGTGGCCATCGCCTTGACCTTGCCATCCATGACAACGGCCAGCGTCTTGCCGACGTTGGTGGAGGTCAGTTTATAGAAGATGTCACCACCGAGGTTGTCGAGGTGGAAGTTCACCACCGGGCGCCCGGTGATGCCATCGGTACCAGTGGTGGCACTCTCCAAGTGTGTCCCATCGAGGCCGACCTCCTCCTCGATGACCACAAAGCGCTCCAGTTCATCGATGCCGTAGTCGTCGCTGACGTAGTAGCCGGCGGCAATCTTGCCGGCGGGGAGGAACTCGGGCTGCTTGAGCGCCCCGGTATCGGTATAGACCTCACTGGGGTTGGCCTTGTAGTAGGCGTCCAGCTCAGCGGTCAAATCGGTGTCGACCATCTTGAAGACCAGCGAACCCTTGCCCCTGAGGAAGGAGTTCACCCGCTCCGGGTCGGCGGCTCCAGGGATCTCGATGAGGATCTGGTCGCTTCCCTGCAGCCGGATCACCGGCTCGCTGACGCCGAACTGGTCGATCCGCTTCTCCAGGATCTCGATGTCCTGGCGGATCGCCGCACTGATCTCGCTTGCGGAGGCACTGCTGCCCTTCTTCGCCTCATACGCAGCGCTGTCCGCCTCCAAGAGGATGCTCATGCCCCCTCTCAGGTCGAGGCCCAACTGCAGGGCCTTGTTGCCCAGCGCTTTGGTATTGAGCAGCGAGGTTCGGTAGTACGCCTCGATGGCGTTGAACATCGCCTGTTCATTGTAGAAGCCACCGAAGAGTGCTTCGACGGTCCAACTCTTGGGGACCGAACGCTTGGTCGCCTTGTAATTGGCCTTGGCGCTCTCCTTGAGGAAGGAGTACTTGGAGGGCAGCGCTGCCTTGGCATCCGTTGCCACCAACTCCTTCAGTTCCCTCAAATCCCGTGAAGCCTGCCCGCGGGCATACTCCTTGATCTGTACATTCGAGCCTGTCGCAAGCTCCTTGGTCTGTTGTGGCACAAACCCGTACCACTTGATCGTGGGATAGAGGAAGTAGCCGCACAACAGCACGACCACCACGACAATCAACAGACGACTGCGTTTATTCATGATACTCTCCGCCTTGGCTTCTTACTGCTCTTCTTTGGTCTCAGGCTCGGTCTCGGTCTTGGCCTCGACGACCGCCTCTTCCTTCTTGGCCTCGACGGCCTTCTTCTCCCGCTTCTTTGCAGCAGGGGCGGGGGCGGCTTCGCTCTTCGGCTTGACGATGGAGTTGATGGCATTGCGGGAGAACTCAAGGCGGGTGTTGTCATCGACCTTGACGATGACGGAGCTCTCCTTGACCACCATCACCGTCCCGTGGATACCGCCGATGGAGACCACCTTGTCACCCTTCTTGATGGCAGCCAGCATCTCCTTGGTCTCCTTGTCCCGCTTGCGCTGTGGACGGATGATCAAAAAGTAGAAAATGGCGATGATCAGGCCGAAGGTGACGAAGGTCGTCGTCATCGAACCACCGGAACCGCCACCCGCCTCCGGGGCAGCCATGGCACTCAGCAATGAAAACATGGGGTATCCTCTCTTTATACATTGAAATCGGATGCAGAAAAGAGGAGCAGCAGGTGATGCATCCAATTTTCCAAGCACCGGTTAACGTACCACGTTCACAACGTGGTAGTCAAGTTTTGCCCAATGACCAAAAAGGGGCCGAACCGGCCCCTTTGTTGGTCATCCCAACCTTACATCATTCCACCCATGCCCTCGGGTCCGCCACCCATCGCAGGGGCGGGAGGGGTCGGGATATCGGTGATGGCACACTCGGTGGTGAGGATCAACGATGCAATGGATGCTGCGTTCTGCAGTGCACTGCGGGTGACCTTCATCGGGTCGATGATGCCACTCTCGAACATGTTCACCCACTTGAAGGTCTCGGCGTCGAAGCCCGTACCGGCCTTCTCGTTCTTGCACTTGTCGGCAATCAATGAGCCGTCGAGGCCTGCGTTCTCGGCAATCTGCCGAATCGGCTCCTCAAGGGCACGGCGCACGATCCTGTATCCGACCTGCTCCTCTTCGGTGAGCTTGGAGAGGTCTGCCTTCTCCAGCATCTTGGCTGCCTGGATGAGGGCGGCGCCACCACCGGGGATGACTCCTTCCTCGATTGCTGCACGGGTTGCACTGAGGGCATCCTCGACGCGGTGCTTCTTCTCCTTCAGCTCGACCTCAGTGGCTGCGCCGACATTGAGTACCGCAACACCGCCGGCCAGCTTGGCCAGGCGCTCCTGCAGCTTCTCGCGGTCGTAGTCGCTGGTGGTGTCACCGATCTGGACCTTGATCTGGGCGATGCGGTCCTTGATGTCGCTCTGCTTGCCAGCACCGTTGATGATCGTGGTGTTCTCCTTCTCGACCTTGATGGACTTGGCGCGGCCGAGCTGGGAGAGGTCGGCGTTCTCAAGCTTCAGGCCCAGCTCTTCGCTGATGACCTCGCCGCCGGTGAGGATGGCGATATCTTCGAGCATCGCCTTGCGCCGGTCGCCAAAGCCAGGTGCCTTGACGGCGACAACGTTGAGGATGCCACGCACGCTGTTGACGACGAGGGTGGCCAACGCCTCCCCATCGACATCCTCGGCGATGATCAGCAGCGGCTTGCCGCTTTGGGCGATCTTCTCAAGGATCGGCAAGAGCTCCTTCATGTTGGAGATCTTCTTGTCGTAGATAAGGATGAACGGATCTTCCAAGACGGCGGTCATCGTGTCACGGTTGTTGCAGAAGTAGGCACTGAGGTAGCCGCGGTCGAACTGCATGCCCTCGACGAAGTCGGTGGTCGTCTCGATGGTCTTGGACTCCTCGACGGTGATGACCCCATCAAGACCGACCTTCTCCATCGCATTGGCGATCTCATCGCCGATGGTGCGGTCGTTGTTGGCACTGATGGAGGCGACCTGGGCAATCTCTTCCTTGTCCTTGATCATCTTCGCCTGCTTCTTGATCTCAGCCACTGCATCGGTGACCGCCTTGTCGATGCCACGGCGGATCCCCATCGGGTTGATGCCTGCAGCCACGCTCTTCATCCCCTCTTTGGTGATGGACCACGCGAGGACGGTGGCGGTGGTGGTGCCGTCTCCGGCAACGTCGTTGGTCTTGGTCGCCACTTCCTTGAGCAATTGGGCACCCATGTTCTCAAACGGATCCTCAAGCTCGATCTCACGAGCGACAGAGACTCCATCCTTGGTGACCGAAGGAGCACCGAACTTCTTGTCCAATACGACAAGCCGGCCCTTGGGACCAAGGGTCGCCATGACGGCCTTGGAGATCTTTTCGACTCCGGTTACCAGTGACTTGCGGGCCTCTTCGTTGAATTGCAATTGTTTTGCCATGTAAAATATCCTCTCTCATTTAAAGAATATGCTCAAAGTATCGGGCGTTGGTGTTACCAAACGCCTATCAACAGGTAACATACAAATAAAAAAGCGGAGAAGCAAGGGCAAAGAGGTCAATCACCTCAGAATTGCCAGCATCGAGACGGCCAAGAGGCTTGCCGTGGCGTTGCTGAGCAGGTTCACCACATCGTTGTCGATCCACCGCAGGCCCCGTTCCAGCCTCAGGGGCGCCCCGCTCCTATGGGCGTGTTCGGTCAGCGTATCGCGCTCCTCATCCCAATAGTGGGCCTGTACCGTCGCTCCGAGCACACTGTCGATGAGGCAGCCGAAGAACGCAGCAACAGCGATGAGGCTGACCTCCTTCAGGCTCGCCCACACCGGTGGCAGGAGCAACGACCAGACAGTGAGGGCGATGAGGATCGCCCCCAACATCCCGCTGGCCAGACCCAACGGGCTCACCGCTCCACTGAGGCCTCGCTTCATGGGCCGGCCGGTGATGATGGAGACCGGGTTACGGCGGCTGAGCACCCCCACATCCCCGGCGAAGGTGTCACTGGCTGCCTCAGCCACCGATGCACCGAACATCACCAAGAAGGCGGGATCCTGGCGCCGGGTGTAGAGGAAGGCAGCGATGAGGGCGAAGAGGCCGTTGGCGAAGACTTGCATCGCATCGCGACGCCCCCCCTTTGCCTGCAGAATCTCGATCTCCTTGCCTCGGGCCCGTTTGGAGACCTTGCTCAGCACCCCGGCGGTGATGAAGAAGAAGAGCAGCGTGGCAAGGGCGCCGAAGCCGAGGATCCACGTGGTGCCAAAGCCCACCAAGAAAGCGGCAAGCGCACCACTGAGGGTGACCTGCCGGGCGGCGTAGGAGGCTATCGAGATGAGGGCCATGAGGCCGAAGAGCAACCAGAACGAGAAGGGGATGGAGAAGAACCAGCTGTCGAGCAGTGCTGCGAGCGAGCCGTTGTGCGCCACCAAGTTCATACCAACACCTCGATGAGGAGCGTGGCCAGAAGCGGGACGGTGAGGTTATCCAACCCGAAGGGGGTGAGCACCTCCACCACCGCGCTGACGAAGGCGACCACCACCGTGACCGTGATGAGTTTGGCAAGCGAAAGATCGGAGAAGAAAATCAGGGCCACGAGGACGACGACCACAGAGACGATGAACATCGTCAGGGTGCCGAGGTATGACTTCTTGGAGACGTTGAAGGGGATCTCCCGCTTGCCCCACTTGGCGCCGATGAGCGCGGCCAGTCCATCGCCGTAGCCCATGACCAGCACCCCGATGGTCGACGCCAGCGGGCTGACCAAATGGTTGTACTGCAAGACCACCAAGATCACCAACGTCACCGGAAAGTAGATCAAGCCGTAGTTGCGCTTCCGGTCCCCAAGGCCCAGTGCCGTCCCCCACTCGCGGAAGGTGAAGAGGCTGTTGAGGATGATGAAGGTGATCGGCCCGATGAGGGCGTAGGTGAGGGTGTTGAAGTACCAGAGCTCGAGGAACCACCAGTTGGAGACGCCGATGTGGATGAACTTGCGCATCGACTCACTTGAGATGGCACACCACTTCTTCAGTGCGATGCCCACGGCGATGACCAGGGCGAGGAATGGGAAGGAGATCAAGAGACCGATGATGTTGCTATTCATACCCGACATAATGGTCATGTTTGTCAGGAATTTCAAGCAGAGAGACAGCCGTTGAATCATAAATGTACAGCGAGCAAGAATTGACAGCCCCATGGGCCCATGGTACCGTTTGAATGCTTTCGTTGTTGTGTTGCAGACCTCTTTCGCTTTGTGTTCGCCTGCGTTCGTTACTGGATGGATTTCGCTGACAGCCCAGAGTCCAAGACTGCTCCACCGAAAACAATATCACAAGACAGGCGTTGCAGTCTGCAAAGGATGCGTTGCATGGCAAAGAAAATCTATGTCGGTAATATGAGTTACAAGACCAGTGAGGAGGAGCTGTTGCAGCTCTTTGCCCAATACGGGACCGTGCTGAGTGCCAACATCATCATTGATCGGGAGACCCACCGCCCCAAGGGCTTCGGGTTCGTCGAGATGGAGGATGATGCGGCGGCCGAAGAGGCCATCGCCCAGCTGGACGGGGTGGAGTTCGGTGGACGGAACCTTCGGGTCAATGAAGCGATTGCAAAGAGCCGTCCCGCCGGCGGCTCATACCGTCACTGACCTACCAGACATCCAGTAACAACCGGGCTGCACGAGCAGCCCGATTCTTTTTCCTCTCACCATGCCCCGCCGCCACCGCCGCCAAAGCCCCCCCCACTGAAGCCCGAGGAGCCAAAGGAGGAGCGGATCGGGGAGCGTGAGCCACCCTTGGCCTGGCTGTAGACCGCCCGCTCCATGACCCCGGCGTGCAGGCGCGTAGAGAGTGCCGAGTAGAAGAGTGCGTTCGCCGCCGGGCGACTGCCGATGTACCAGGAGGCCTGCTCGATGGCGATACCCTTGAACTTCTTCGCCCACACGCTCTCCAGGCCCAGCACGATGGCGTAGCCCAACACGTGGTAGAAGAGCTGGGGATCGGTCTCGACCATCAGCTTCAGACGCGGCTTCTCCACTGCCTTGATGAACTCCATGTAGCCGGCGATCTCTTCAAGCTGCTGTTGGGCGTAGGCGCTGCGTTTGGCCGTGACGATGGTCAGCACCCCGAGCAGGAACGGGGCACCCACCTGGGCGAGGGCCATGATCAGGCTGTACAACGGTCCACGCTCCAAGAGGCCGGCGTGGATGGTCAGTGCAATGACGAGGAGGAACACAAGCAGGATGCCGATGGCCACATACTTGATGAAGCGCTTGAACTTCGAGCCGACCAACCACGTTTGCGTGATGCGATGGGCAAAGAGCAGTGCCACACCAAAGGAGAAGAGACCGATGCCGGCCAAGAGCACCAGCTCCCCTTCTGCCTCGACGATTGTCGAGGCCACCGCCAGCACAATCGCGCTGATTGCCCCATAGAGCAGGGCGAAGGTGCGTTTGCGCTCAGCAACCGGGTCGGTGAGGCGCCGCTCACCCTTGAAGTAGGCGCGCACGAGGTCCTTGACCTTTGTCATTGCCTCAGCGAAGGTCCCCTTCTCCAGTTGTTTGAGCGTCACCGTCGTCCCATCACCGGCGGCGAAAAAATCTTCAAAGAGCTTGCGTTCATGGGCCTTTGCTGTCTTCAGGTCCCGCTCTTTGGTAAAGAGAAACTGCTTCTTTCCCTGCTCCTCGATGGTCAGGTATCCCCCGTCGGCCCAATGGAAGAGCATGCTCGTCAGATCCTTGTTGTCCACCACCCCGTCGGCGAGGTAGCCGACCTCCAGCGGGCTGAGACCGGAGGGGGCATCATAGCGCACCACCGGGACGAAGACCTCCTCCCGTCCGTAGCGAGTGAAGAGCAGGAGCGCATGGGCCACCATAGCGGCGGCGCCAATGAGGGCTGCGATCGAGAAGGGGATGGTACGGTCGACGAAGGGGACCACCTCACTGAAGTACCCCTCCTCCATTTGGACACGCAGCGTCACCGCTTCACCCGAGCTGAGGTTCTGCGCAGCGCCGGTGATGGTCCGCCCGTCATCACTGATGGAGTACTCACCGCGCTGGGAAGTCGAACCGTAGGCCCCGCCGGTGAGAAAGACCATCGATGGGTCCACGGCCTTGGGGAAGGTCACGGCAAAGACAAACTCCTTGATGGGGGCCTGCCACCCGTCGCCGAGGAGGTTGTAGTAGAACTCGTCCCACTCGCTGGTGCGGTCATCACCGATGTGGTAGGTGTAGGAGAGGCGGTACTCCTTCAAACCGCTGACGGTCCGGTCGGCCGAGCCGAGGCGGAAGGTCACCCAATCCGGGGAGACGGAGTCACGCGTGATGGGCTCGCTGCTCTTCAGGTCCTCCACCGTGGTGCGTACCTTGCCAAACTTGACCGGGATCTCGCGATAGATGCCGTGGCGCGGGGTTGAGAAGTTGGCCACGATCCGCTCCTCGATGTGGTAGCTGTTGTCCAAGCCAACCTCTATGGCGATGTCAATGTGCTCGAAGAAATAGTCCTGTGCCCCAAGGGTGCACAGGATCATGACCGAGAGGAGGACGAGAAGGGCAAATCGTTTCATCAGAACTTCACCTCGACGCGGCTTCTCGCCTCCTCTTCGATGACCAGGTACTCCTTCTTGGAGAAGTTGAGGACCTTGGCCACCAGCGATGAGGGGAAGAGTTCGATGAGGGTGTTGATCTGCTTGATGACTGCATTGTAGTACTTGCGTGCCCCCAGCAGCTGCTCCTCAATCTTCTGCAGCTGTCTCTGCAGGTCGAGGAACCCCTGGTTGGCCTTCAAGTCGGGGTATGCCTCACTGAGGGCGAAGAGGGAGCGCAGCGCCGATGAGAAGGCCTTGTCCGCCTCATCTCGAGATTCGAGTGTCGGTGAGGCGACTGCCTTGTTGCGTGCCTCAATGACCGCCGTCAGTGTCTTCTGCTCATGCGAAGCGTACCCCTTGACCGTCTCCACCAAGTTGGGGACCAGATCATAGCGCTGCTTGAGGTGGGCATCGAGGGCAGAACCTGCCTCCTCCCCTTGGTTCTTCAGCCGAACGTACTTGTTGTTCACCGAAATCACATAGAGGGCGAGCAGCACCACTACAGCAATGATAATGATAAGTGTCATCGTCAAACCTCCTGACAAGTGTCACCGTCAGCATGATGTGTCTCTTTGATGCGGTCAAGTATGCGAGGAAGCTGGCGCACACTTCTTGCATTCAAAGAAATTGTGCTGTATCTTTATTCGTGTTCATCGCATAAATATTCACCGAGGAGATAGAGACCATGAGGGAACGACATAACCGACTTGCCGTTGTCAAGGAGTTGATCAAAAACAACCGGATAGACAACCAGGATATGCTGCTGGAGATGCTTCGGGTCGAGGGGTACAGCGTGACGCAGGCAACCCTGTCACGGGACTTGAAGATGCTGAAGGTAGGCAAGATCAGCGACGGCTGGTCGGGCTACTACTACAGCCTCCCCGACAGCGATCTGGTCAGCGAGTCGGAGAAGAGTTATATCCAGGATGTGCGCCGTGGCATCCTCTCCATCGAGTTCAGCGGCAACTTCGGCGTGATCAAGACCAGGCCCGGGCATGCCAACTCGGTGGGTATCGCCCTCGACATCCTGGCGATTCCCGAGATCCTCGGCACACTGGCGGGTGACGATACAATCTTCATCATCCTGCGCGAGGGGATGAGCAAAGAGGATCTGCAGGAGAGCTTCAAGACCCGAATCCCCGACATCGAGGAGTAGCCAATGGACTTTCAGAACCTCGACCGCATCAAGGCCTTCGACGAGCTCAAGGGCCTCAAGCCAGCTTCCATCAAAGAGCTCCTCAGCCCCAAGCGCATCGCCTCCTCGTGGGTTGAGGCGGGGGCATCACTGCGCTACAACTGGGCGGCGATGCCGATCGATGAAGAACACCTGCGCGTCCTCCAAGCACTCAGCGATGAGGCCCAGCTCATCGACAAGTACCGCGCCCTCCTCGATGGTGCGGTGATGAACACCGGCGAGGGGCGGCAGGTGCTCCACCACCTTGCACGCGGCCAGGTGGGCAAGCCGGTCATCATCGACGGCGAGGACAAGCGTGCCTTCTATGAACAGGAACTCTCCGAGATCAAGGAGTTCGCCCAGGATGTCCGAAGCGGCGAGCTTGTCGGTTCAACCGGCAAACCCTTCACCACCGTCGTACAGATCGGCATCGGCGGCAGTGACCTCGGTCCCCGTGCCCTTTGCCTTGCCCTCAAGGGGTGGGCGGCTTTCAAAAAGATTCCCACCCTCGACGCCCGATTCATCAGCAACGTCGACCCTGACGATGCAGCCCAAGTCCTCAGTGAGATCGATTTGGAACACACCCTGTTCATCCTCGTATCGAAGAGCGGAACCACAGAGGAGACCCTCACCAATAGAGAATTCGTCTCCCAAGCGCTGCAAGCGAAGGGTCTGCGACCCATTGAGCACATCGTGGTGGTGACCGGGAAGGACAGCCCGCTTACCGATCGGTACAATACGCTTGACTCCAGCCTCTTCGGCAACGGTGTACTGACCCCCTTCTTCATCGACAACTACATCGGCGGACGCTACAGCGCAACGAGCGCGGTGGGTGGGCTCATCATCTCGCTTGCCTTCGGGTACGAGACCTTCCAGATGATTCTCAGCGGCGCCCATCAGGCGGATGTGCAGGCGCTCAATCCCTCGATCGGTGAGAACGCCGCACTCCTCGATGCGCTGATCGGCGTCTACCTGAGAAACGTCCTCTGCCTGCCATCGACGGCAATCCTGCCCTACTCACAGGCTCTCAGTCGCTTCAGCGCACACCTGCAGCAGCTGGACATGGAGAGCAACGGCAAGAGCGTCAACCGCGACGGAGAGGCGATCGGCTACCCCACCGGGCCGGTGATCTTCGGAGAGCCGGGCACCAACGGCCAGCACTCCTTCTACCAGTTGCTCCATCAGGGCACCGACATCGTACCGCTGCAGTTCATTGGCTTCAGGCACTGCCAGAGCGACCAGGATGTCACCGTCCAAGGTTCGACGAGCCAGCAGAAGCTCAACGCCAACCTCGTTGCCCAGATCGTCGCCTTCGCCCGGGGCAAGGAGGATGCGAACGCCAACAAGCGCTTTGGCGGCGAGCGCCCATCAAGCCTGCTCTTCGCCAATCGCCTGACACCCGAACTGCTTGGAGCCTTGCTGGCCCACTACGAGAACAAGGTGATGTTCCAGGGCTTTTTATGGAACGTCAACAGCTTCGACCAGGAGGGTGTGCAGCTGGGCAAAGTGCTGGCCACCAACGTGCTGAAGGGAAGTAAGGAGGACCCGGTCCTCAAGTCGTGGGCGAAAATCTTCGGCCTCTAGCGGCCACGTTCAGATGGTGCGGCCCCCGTTTGGGGGCTCGATCTCTGTCAAACCACATAAAAGTACACGTTCACTGCCTCGATGGGACCACTTTCCGGTTGTCCGATATCCAAATCTTCACTACTATTGAGCAGTATTGACGGAGAACTAGGAATCCATAGATGTATCGTGAATTGAGAACGCATACCAAGGGGACACTGTTGCCCACCGCCTTGACGGTGACCTTTGTCATCCTTGAGGTGGTCATGGACGTGACCATCCCCTACCTCATGGCCCACCTGCTCGACCGGGGCGTCAGCAGTGCCAACATGGGGGAAATCTACAAGTGGGGGGCAATCCTCCTCGGTTGCTCGGCGTTGGCGCTCACCTTCGGCGTGCTCAGCGGCCACTATGCCGCCCTCGCCTCAACCGCCTTTGCCAGAAACGTCCGAGCCGGGCTCTTTGGCAAGATCCAGAGCTTCTCCTTCTCCAACATCGACACCTTCTCCACGGCAAGTCTGGTGACCCGGATGACAGCGGACGTGACCAACGTCCAACGCTCCTTCCAGATGCTCACCCGCATCGCGGTGCGCAGCCCCGCAATGCTGACCTTCGCCTTCTTCATGGCCCTGAAGCTCAACTCGACCCTTTCGCTGGTCTACATCGTCTCCATCCCGGTGCTGGGCATCGGTCTCTTTGTGTTGATCAGGAGTGTCTATCCGATCTTCGGCAAGGTCTTCAAGACCTACGACCGCCTCAACCTCGTCGTCCAGGAGAACATCCGGGGTATCCGGGTGGTGAAGTCCTTCGTCCGTGAGGAGCATGAGAAGCAGAAGTTCAATGCAGTGAGCGACTCGATCTACCAGGACTTCTCCAAGGCGGAGAAGACCATCGCCCTCAACAGCCCGCTGATGCAGTCGACGATGTACTTCAGCCTCATCGCCATCTCCTTCATCGCCGCCCGCCTGATCGTCGCCGACCGGATGACCACCGGACAGCTGATGAGCTTCGTCTCCTACACCTCCCAGATCCTGATGAGCTTGATGATGCTGAGCATGGTCATCGTGATGCTGACCATCAGCCGTGCCTCGGCAGTCCGCATCGAAGAGGTACTCGCCCAGGAGAGCGACATCGATGAGAACCCGAGCGGGCTTGCCACGGTTAAGGACGGCTCAGTGGTCTTCGAGAACGTCTTCTTCAGCTACACCAAGGAGAAGGAGAGCTGCTGTTTGAAGGGGATCAACCTCACCATCGAAAGCGGGCAGACGGTGGGTATCCTCGGGGCCACCGGCAGCGGCAAGACTTCGCTCGTCCAGTTGATCGCCCGCCTCTACGACACCACCGATGGGACAGTGAGAGTCGGTGGGCACGATGTGCGCCACTACCAGACCAAAGCTCTGCGCCAAGCAGTGGGGATGGTGCTACAGAAGAGCATGCTCTTCGGCGGTACCATCGCCGAGAATCTACGATGGGGCAACAGTGAAGCGAGCGACGACGAGCTCGTCTGGGCTGCCTCAATCGCCCAGGCCGACTCGTTTATCAGGAGCTTCCCCGATGGCTATGAGAGCCACATCGAGCAGGATGGCTCGAATGTCTCCGGCGGCCAGCGCCAGCGTCTCTCCATCGCACGGGCGCTGCTCAAACGACCCAAGATCCTGATCCTCGACGACTCGACCAGCGCGGTCGACACCAAGACGGACGCCAAAATCCAAGAGGCGCTCACCGGCGAGCTCGCCGATTCGACCAAAATCGTCATCGCCCAACGGGTGGCCTCGGTCATCGACAGCGACCAGATCATCATCCTCGACGAAGGAACGATCCACGCGGTGGGGACACACACCGAACTCTTGGACTCCTGTCGCCTCTACCAGGAGCTCTACGCAAGCCAGGGGCACAAGGAGGCACTGCCATGACCGGACCCGGTGGTGGGGGGCGTGGGGGAAGGAACTTCCCCTCCAAACTCCCCAAGCTCGATGCCAAGACCTTCGCCCGCCTCATACGGCTCATCTACCAGGAGCATACGGTGCGCCTGGTGGTCGTCGTCGCCGCTATCCTGGTCAGCAGCCTCGCCTCGGTGGCCGGCTCGGTCTTCCTCAGGATCCTCATCGACTCCTACATCACCCCGATGGCCGGCCAGGGGCCGGGCGTCTCCTTCGCCCCACTGATCGGTGCCTTGATGAAGATGGCCCTGATCTACGCCAGTGGTGTCATTGCCACCTACACGTACAACCGCCTGATGGTCACCGTCTCCCAGCGTACGCTCAAGACGATCCGTGACACGATGTTCTCCCACATGCAGGGCCTGTCCATCAGGTACTTCGACACCCGCTCCCACGGCGATTTGATGAGCCTGTACACCAACGACACCGACACACTCAGGCAGATGGTCACCCAGTCGATCCCCAACTTCATCAGTTCGATCGTCACCGTCACGGCGATCTTCATCGCGATGCTGGCCACCAGTTGGCAACTGACCATCGTCGTCGTGATCTCGCTCACCTCGATGCTCTTCATCTCCAGCCGCATCGCCCGCAAGAGCGGGTCACACTTCATGGCACAGCAGAAGGCCATCGGGGCGACCAACGGCTACATCGAGGAGATGATCAACGGCCAGAAGGTGGTGCAGACCTTCACCTATGAGGAGCGGGCGATCGAGCGCTTCGAGGCCCTGAACGAAGAGCTGTACGTCAACGCATTCAACGCCAACCGCTACGCCAACATCCTCATGCCCATCATGGGCAATATCAGCTATATCCAGTGGGTGATCGTCGCCATCGTCGGCGGCACCCTCGCACTGAGCGGCCTTGCCCCACTGACGCTGGGAGCGATCGCCTCGTTCTTGCAGCTGTCGAGGACCATCAACATGCCGATCAACCAGATGGCCCAACAGCTCAACGCCGTGGCGATGGCGCTGGCCGGAACCAAGCGGATCTTCGACCTCCTCGACGAGAAACCTGAGCCGGACCTGGGATACATCTCCCTCACCCATGCGACCAGGAGCGAAGACGGCACACTGCTGCCCACCTGCGATTCAACCAGCTGTGTCTGGGCGTGGCGCGATGAGAAGCGGGGCACCCTCACCCCGCTTGCCGGGCATGTGCAACTCCTGGATGTGGACTTCGGGTACACCGAGGAGACCTTGGTGCTCAAGGATGTGTCGATCGACGCACTGCCGGGCAAGAAGATTGCCCTTGTCGGGGCCACCGGAGCTGGCAAGACGACGATCACCAACCTCATCAACCGCTTCTACGACCTAGCCGACGGCAAGATCCGCTACGATGGCATCAACATCAATCGCATCAGGAAGGGGGAGCTGCGCAAGAGCCTTGGGGTGGTGCTGCAGGACACCCACCTCTTTACCGACACCGTCATGGAGAACATCCGTTACGGTCGCCTCGACGCCACGGACGAGGAGGTCCTCGAGGCGGCGAAGATGGCCAACGCCGACTTCTTCATCTCCCACCTCCCCCACGGCTACCAGAGTGAGCTTGACGGCGGTGGAACCTCACTCTCCCAAGGACAGCGCCAGCTCATCTCCATCGCCCGGGCAATCGTAGCCAATCCCCCGGTGCTCGTCCTCGACGAGGCGACCAGCTCCATCGACACCCACACCGAGGCGGTGGTCCAGCAGGGCATGGACGCGCTGATGGCCGGACGCACCGTCTTCGTCATCGCCCACCGCCTCTCAACGATTCGCAACGCCGACATGATCATGGTCCTCGATGAGGGACGGATCATCGAGGCGGGAAATCACGAGCAGTTGATGAAGATAGAGGGCCAGTACTGGCGCCTCTATACCGGGGTCTTCGAGCTGGAGTGACCGCAGAGCGTGCCACGTCAACCGAGAAGAGGGGCTTATCTCAATGGTTGGCACCCGCTTGAGTGACCAGCACGATTCCGGCGACCACCAATGGCAGCGAGACCAGGTACTCCAACCGCAATACCGACTCACCGAGAAAGAGGGCGGAGAGCAGCGTGCCGCTGACCGGGATGAGGAAGTTGAAGATCGTGATGGAGCTCACCTTGTTGTGCTTGAGCAGCAACGTCCACAGCGAGAAGGCGATGGCACTCATCGCAGCGAGGTAGGCGAGCAGCAGGTAGCCGCCCACCGTGCTGGTGGGAAACGGTGCCCCCATGATGAGCGCGATGAAGAGGAGGACCAGACCACCGAGGAAGAGTTGGAGGGCGGTCATCAGCACCGGGTCGATACGCCGACTCAGCCGCTTGCTGAAGAGGGCGCTGAAGGAGTGGAGGAAGGCGGCAATGAGGACGAAGCCCTCGCCGGTGAGGGTGAAGGAGAAACCGAAGGAGCCATCGAGGTTGACGAGGACCACGGCACAGAACCCCAGCAGGATGCCGATGGCCTTCTGAACGGTCACCTTGTCATTGGTGTAGGCAACGTGGGCGAGGAGCGCCGCGAAGAAGACGGTCGAGGCATTGAGAATCGAGCTCTTCGCCCCGCTGGTGTAGGAGACTCCAATATAGAAGAAGGTGTAGTGAACCGTCGTCTGTACCAAGGCGAGGGCCCCGACTTTCGTCCAATCCTTGCCGTTGAGCGAGGTGAGCTGTTGCACCTCCCCTCCCTGGAAGGCACGAACGAGGAAGACCAGCACCCCGCTTGTTGCAAACCGTAAGCCGGCGAAGGCCATCTTGGCCGCCGTGTCGTCGCTACCGACCTGGAAGAGGAGGTAGCCTTGCTTGATGGCTGGGTACGCACTGCCCCAGAGAATGGCGCAAAAACTAGCCAAGAGGGCCGCCACCAGGGGGCGGGCCAAGAGAGACGGTTTGTCTTCCATGTCAGAGATACTCCTTGCAGAAGTGATGAAAATCGTCAAGGCTTCCGCGCTGCAGACCCTCGATGGGGGCCTCTTTGCGATTGATGAGACAATCGGTGACGAGGTAGGCGCTCATGCCAAGCTCTTGGACCACCATATCCTCCTCGACATCGTTGCCGACCATCAGGCACCGATCGACCGGGCGTTCAATCTCTGTGAGCAAGTTCTGGTAGTAGGAGAGGTGGGGCTTGGTATAGCGACAGTGCTCATAGGTGGTGATCGTCTTGAAGAGTGTTGGATCCAAGCCTGCCCAGCGCAGCCGGGCGTGGGTGGCCTGCCACGGGAAGAGCGGGGCGGTGGCCAAGACCAGCTCATACCCCTTGTCATTCAGGTACTTGACCACCGCGATGGCGCGCTCGCTTCTCGTCGCTGCGATCTCCAGCTGGTTGAATGCCCCATCATAGAAGGAGGCGAAGCGGGCATTGAACGATTCGCTCTCGATACCACTTGCCGAAGAGAATGAGCGATCGAAGCGCTCCTTGTTGGTCGAAGAGCCATCGCTCTCGAAGAGCATCGCTTTCATGCCGGCAAAGAGACCCTCGATGGCCTTCTCCACATCGTAGCCAAGGGAGGCGCAGTGCTTGCCAAAGAGATCGAAGTATCCGTGCATGAACGCGTCAAGATCGAGGGGTAAGAGCGTTCCATCAAGATCAAAGAGGATGGTGGTGATGGCACTGAAATTCATTACCTGATGGTAAGATAAATAGAGAGGGAGGGTCAATCGGGGGTTTGGAGACCTCGCTTACAACATCCTGCACGTGGCAGGCTACTCAATGGATATGGGTACGTGCACGCCAAAGGAACCACAAAATACAGGCACACCATTCACATTATCCAAAATCATACAGTTTTTTCTCTTCTGCATAGTGGTGATACGCAAGATGTCCATCCCGTTTCAACCGCCCGATCAGGATGAACGGCGGCAGATCAAGCGTTGCTGAAAAACGTCGGATGCTCTCCAGTGAGAAATCTCCAGAGTGTACAAATTCAGTATACGAGACGGCGCTGATCAGCACAGTGGACGCATATCGGTCAGCATCCCACTCCCGTGTACCATCCAAGGAGTCATAATCGATAAGTCTGTTGGTAATATCGTTGTTGATGATATGTCCGATCTCATGGAAAAACGTAAACCAAAACATGTCGGCAAACCTCTGTCTATTGGTCATGACCAAACTCAGGGTAGCATCAGCATGCCTCTGAATAACCCCTTGAATTGGTGCACCTTTGAAGTGCCTGACGATCGAGAAGCGAATCCCACACGCACCGAGATGCTCCTTGAGAGCCGATTCAATCGCAGGAGCCTCTTTGAACATGAGTTTTT
>JALOBD010000217.1 GCA_023228445.1 Sphaerochaeta sp.
GCATCACGGTCACCAACATCCCCACCTATGGCACTGACGCGGTGGCGCAGTTCACCTTCGCCCTGCTCTTGGAGATCGCCCACCATGTGCAGAGGCACAGCGATGCCGTGATGGAGGGGCGGTGGAGCGCAAGCCCCGACTTCTGCTTCTGGGATTACCCGTTGATGGAGCTCTCGGGAAAGACGATGGGCATCATCGGCTACGGGAGGATCGGGCAAGCCACTGCCCGCATCGCCCGGGCCTTCTCCATGAAGGTCATCGCCTATGACTTGTACCAGGACCATTCACACCAGGATACCTACGTGAGTCTTGATGAGCTTCTTGCTCAAAGCGATGTTATCAGCCTCCACTGTCCGCTCTTTGATCAGACGCGGGGTATCATCAACAAGGGGAGCATCGCCCGGATGAAGGATGGCGTGATCATCCTCAATACCAGCCGTGGCCCGCTCATCGTTGAAGAGGATCTCGCCGAGGCTCTCAACAGCGGAAAGGTCGGCTCGGCAGCGGTGGATGTGGTGTCGACTGAACCCATCGAGGCGGACAACCCGCTCTTGGGGGCGAAGAACATCCTCATCACCCCCCACATCGCATGGGCACCGAAGGAGAGCCGGATCCGCTTGATGGACATCGCGGTGCAGAACCTTGCTTCCTTCCTCTCGGGAAACGCAGAGAACGTGGTCAATGGGTAGGAGCACACCCAAAACACACCAGCACAATGATGGAGTTACACAGATGAAGATTGGATTCATAGGCCTTGGCATCATGGGCAAGCCCATGGCAAAGAACCTGCTCAAGGCAGGCTACAACGTGGTCTGTTATAGTCGCACCAAAAAGGATATCGATGACGTGGTCGCCGCCGGGGCAGAAGCGGGCACGAGCAGTGCCGATGTTGCCTCCCAAGTGGATCTGGTCATCACGATGCTGCCCAACAGCCCTGAGGTCAAGAGTGTGGTGCTGGGTGAGGGGGGGATCCTTGAGGGAGCGAGAGAGGGTTTGATCATCATCGATATGTCCTCCATTGCGCCGTTGGCAAGCCAAGAGATCGCAGCGGCGTGCGCTTTGAAGGGGGTGCGCCTGCTCGATGCGCCGGTCAGCGGCGGCGAGCCGAAGGCCATCGACGCGAGTCTGGCCATCATGGTGGGCGGCGACCTGGACCTCTTTGAGGAGGTCAAGGATATCCTGCTGGTGATGGGAGGCAGTGCGGTGCACTGCGGTCCCATCGGGGCGGGCAATACTACCAAGCTGGCCAACCAGATCATCGTGGCGTTGAACATCGCCGCGGTGGCCGAAGCGTTCACGCTGGTGCGCAAGGCGGGAGTTGACCCTTCGCTGGTCTTCGATGCCATCAAGGGGGGGCTGGCGGGCAGTACCGTGATGAACGCCAAGGCGCCGATGATGATGGACTCGAACTACAAACCCGGCTTCAAGGTCGATCTGCACATCAAGGACTTGGCCAACGCACTCGATACCGGCCACCAGGTGGGCAGTCCGCTGCCGTTGACCGCGCTGGCGCGTGAGATGATGGAGACATTGCACGCCGATGGTTACGGTGGTGACGACCATAGTGCCTTGGCGCGCTACTACGCCAAGGTGAGCGGCACGAAGATTGGAGAGGAGTAGTGCCCCTCCGATGGCCACAACACCAAGCCGGTGCTACCATAGGCGGACAATCACACACATCGAGGATGGACAACCATGGGTGGAGACAAACAGTACCTGAAGGGGATTCTCATCACCTTCACCGGCGTGCTGGTGCTCAGCAGCGATGCACTGCTCATCAGGGCCAGCGGGGCATCGGGCTTCCAAGCTGCCTTCTGGCGAGCGCTCTTCACCTTCCTCTCCCTCTTCGCCCTCTTCGTCTCCACCCGCAGGCGTACGTGGGTTTCAATTCTGAAGAGGGGAGGCAGCAAGCTGCTCTTCTCCTCCTTCCTTTGGGCAGCAAGTGGCATCTCCTTCGCCTTGGGGGTGCGCAACAGCTCGGCAGCGGTGGCGCTGGTGATGGTCAGCCTTGCCCCCTTCTTCGCCTCAGCCCACTCCTACCTCTTCTACCGGACAAAGCCCCATCCGCTGACGCTGCTTGCTGCCCTCGCAGCCATTGGAGGGGTGATCTATATGTACAGCGCCCAATTGGGGACCATCGGGGGGATGGACTTCCTCTACACGATCTGGACCCCGCTCTTTCTCGGGGTGAACCTCTCATACCTGCAGAAGAACCCTCACTTTGACCGAATCGCCATCTGTGCGATGGGAGGCCTCATCGGTACGATCGTGGCCTTCTTCCTCTCTGGGATGCAGGTCGCGATTACTACAAGCGAACTCTTGCCGCTCCTCCTCCTTGGTGCGTTGGTCATTCCCTTCTCCCAGCTCTCCATCAGCTTCGGTACCCGGTACATTCCCGCAGCAGAGAGTGCCCTCATCGCTTCGCTTGAGACGATCATCGGCATCTTTTACGTGTGGATCTTCCTCAGCGAAGCACCATCGGCACACACGATGATCGGAGGGGCCATCGTCTTCTCCTGCATCCTCTTCAACACCCTTGTCCAGGCGTATTGGGTGAAGCGGTGAAGATTCATTGACTCATATTATTGAGGTGCAACGGAAAGAATTGCCTGTAGACTACACAGTCCCTCATAGATGAAGGTGCTCATATTCTTGAATCTCATCGCCAAGACTATCAATGAAGTATGTGTATATTCCATTTGCCAAATCATAATTTGACAAATCATGGTTTGAGTAGTATTCTTCTTATTGGAGGCCTTGATGTTTGTAGGAAGAGAAGCCGAACGGGAACAGCTGCATCGTGCCTGGAAGAGCGATCGGTTTGAACTCGCTGTCCTTTGGGGTCGAAGGCGCGTGGGCAAGACGATGTTGGTCAATGAGTTCTGTAGAGGCAAGAAGGCCATCCAGATCACCGCCTACCTTACTGGGGTGACCGGAAGTCTGGAGCATCTTTCGCGTCAGGTGTCTGAGGTACTGTTTCCCCGTTCTCCCATCACCTTCGGTTCGTTGGAAGAACTGCTCTCTGTTGTTGGAGAACATGCCCGTGGTGAACGCATCATCCTCAGCATCGATGAGTTTCCGTACCTAGCCCAATCGATACCTGAGACGATGAGCATCCTGCAGATGATGGTGGACCGCCTCTTCAAAGATACGAAGCTCATGATCATCCTTACCGGCTCCTCAATGGGCTTCATGGAGCGGCAAGTGCTTGGCCATGAGAGCCCGCTCTATGGCAGAAGGACCATTCAGATTCATCTCTTGCCCTTCACGCTCAGAGAAACCGCGAAGTTGCTACCCAACAGAAGCATGGAAGAGGTGATCTCTATCCACAGTCTCACTGGAGGAATTCCCCAATACATCGAGTACTTCACACCAAGAGAATCCCTCGATACCCTCATTGAACAGCTCTTTTTCACCAAGGATGGGCTGCTCTTCAAC
>JALOBD010000218.1 GCA_023228445.1 Sphaerochaeta sp.
GGCCTCACTGCAGTACATCAAGGAGAAGGCGGTCTCGCCGATGGTAGCAGGGGCAGCCATCCCGGCAAGTTTTATCGGTTCGGCCATCGGTAGTGCATTGGCCGAGCGATACGCTGTCGCCTACCTGGCATACCTCTTGGTCGCGTTGGTGCCTGCCATCGCCATCTTCATGATGATCAACCCGAACTTCGGCAGTGCCAAGGGCCGTTCGACGAGCGCGGTGCTGGTCATCTCCTTTCTGCTGAGTCTGGTCATCGGGGGGTATGACGGCTTCTTCGGTCCGGGTACCGGGATGTTGCTCACCCTCGTCTTCACCTCCTTGGTCGGCCTCGACCTCCTTGCGGCGAGCGGGACGGCGCGCCTGGTCAACCTCTCCAGCAACGTGGCGGCGATGGCGGTTTTCCTCTTCCATGGGTCGGTGGACTTTACCATCGCCATTCCCTGCGCCATCGCATCGATCATCGGTGGCTACATTGGCAGCCGCCTGGCACTGAAGGTCGGCAAGCGCCTGGTCAAGCCGATCATGCTCTTCGCTCTCGCCCTGCTCCTGGCGAAGGTGATCATCGACCTGCTCTGAAGCAAACCGGCCACTCCCTCCCCTTAGGGGGTATGAAGCGATGTTGCAGCAATGTTCGGACCATCACCATCAACGACGAGGAGTACCCCCGGCAACTGGCCGGCCTCTGCCTCCCGCCACAGGTATTGGTGACCCGTGGCCCCAGGATACCAACCACTGCGCGGTTGTTGACCATCACGGGTTCGCGCTCGCCGAGCTTTTTGGCACGACAGGCAGCGTATGACTTTGCCGCTGCCTCTGCACGGGCGGGGACCCACCTGGTGGTCAGTTGCAACATCGGAGTCGACCGACACGCCCTCTATGGGGCGTGGGAGGGGAGGCGGGAGACGTTGGTGCTCTTCGATACGCCCCTTCCGCGCTACGGTTGGCACATCCCCTCGGCAATCCTCATCACCCCGTTCATCGATGATGTGCTTGATGTGCACAGCCGTCGGGCCAGCTGCGCCTCACTCTGTGGTTCGTTGGGAGAAGCGACGCTGGTCATCGAAGCTGCGACCTCCTCCTCGAGCATTGCCATAGCCTCTGCCGCCTTGGATGGGGGCAAGGAGGTCTTTGTCCATACGGTGGGGTTGGCCCGAGCGCGTGAAAGTGGTGGCAGCCGGCTGTTGGCTGAGATGGGGGCACCCCTGGTTTCCAGCTACGAAGAGCTGGCCTGCCACCTTGGTTGGGATGGGCCGCCCGTGGTATGATGGGGGTCATGGATGACCAGAGCCTGATTGTCTCGTTCTTGGAGGTGGAGATGCGCATGCGTGATCTCAGCCGTCATACGGTCATCGCCTACAGAAGCGATCTGGGCGAGCTCTCCCGCTTCTTTTCATCGATGGGCATCACGTTGGGGGAGGCACGAGCCGAGGATGGGCGCCTCTTTGTGCGCCACCTGCTCGATGAGGAGTACCGCCAGGCGACGATCAACCGAAAGATCAGCGCGGTGCGTAGCTTCTACGCCCACCTCCAGCGAGAAGGGGTCATTGCGACCAACCCCTTTGCGCTGATCAAGACGCGGCCGGTGGCCGACCGTCTGCCCACCTACCTCACCGAGGGGGAGGTGGAGGAGCTGCTCACCCTCCCGTGGGATGACCGAGCCTCGACCGAAGCCCTCTTCATCTTCACCCTGCTCTATGAGACGGGGTGCAGAATCGGCGAGCTTCTCGGTATCAAGGAGGGGGAGATCGATGAGGGCAGGCGGAGGATCAGGGTGCTGGGCAAGGGACGGAGACAACGGTACGTCTTCTACGGGGTCCGTTCAGCGCGCCTGCTCTCCCACTACCGGTCGTTGAAGGGGGACCACCTGGACGGTGACTGGCTCTTTGTGACACCGGACGGGCGACAGTTGCCGATGAGCACCGTTGGTGCTATGTTTGCTCTGTACCGGACGAGGCTCGGTTGGCAGAAGCCGTTCACCCCCCACGTGCTCAGGCATACCTTTGCCACCCACCTCCTCGACCGCGGGGCGGATATCCGCTTGGTGCAGGAGTTGCTCGGCCATGCCAGCATCTCCACCACGCAGATCTACACCCACGTATCACAAGCACGGTTGGCTGAGGTCTATCGATCGAGCCACCCGCATGGAAGGATCAATGATGAGTAGCTTCAAAGGAACGACCATCGTGGCAGTCCGCAAGGACGGCAACGTAGCGATCGCCGGTGACGGTCAGGTGACCTTCGGCGACACCATCCTCAAGTCGAATGCCCGCAAGGTGCGCACCCTCTACGACGGGAAGGTCATCACCGGCTTTGCCGGCACGACCGCAGACGCCTTCACCCTCTTCGAACTCTTTGAGACGAAGCTGAAGCAGTACAACGGCGACCTCACCCGTTCGGCGGTTGAGTTGGCCAAGCAGTGGCGGACTGACAAGCACCTGCGCCAGCTGGAGGCGATGATGATCGTCAGCGACGGCACGGCGATGTACCTGATCAACGGGGCAGGGGATGTGGTGGATCCCGAGCGCGACGCCATCGGCATCGGCAGTGGCGGCAACTACGCGCTGGCGGCCGCCTTGGCGTACCTGGAAGCCGATCCGGCCATGAGTGCCCCCGAGATTGCACAAAAGAGTGTGGAGATTGCAGCCAAGCTGTGTATCTACACTGACGACACCATCACAGTAGAGGTATTGTAATATATGGAGTATCCCAAGAGTCGCAAGCTTGATGAGCTCAAACCCTCAGAGATTGTCAAGGAACTGGACAAGTACATCATCGGCCAGGACCAAGCCAAACGGACCATTGCGGTGGCGATCCGCAACCGCACGCGCCGCAAGCGCCTGCCTGCCGAGATTCGCGACGAGGTCTCGCCGAAGAACATCATCATGATCGGTCCCACCGGGGTAGGGAAAACCGAAATCGCCCGACGCATCGCCCGCCTCTCCAACGCTCCGTTCATCAAGGTTGAGGCGACCAAGTACACCGAGGTCGGCTACGTGGGGCGCGATGTCGAGTCGATCATCCGCGATCTGATGGGCATCGCCGTACAGCAGGTGAAGGCAGAGCTGGCCGAATACCAGAAGGAGAAGGTCCAGGTTCGCGTCGAGGAGCGTCTCTTGGACATCCTGCTGCCGCAGGTGCCCAATCCGGCAACCGATATGCCGATCAAGGAGAGCCACGACTCCACCCGCGAACGCTTTCGCAGGATGTTGAGAGACGGGTTGTTCGATGAACGGGAGGTCGAGATCAACGTCCAGGCCAGCAAGCGGGTGGGCATCGAGGTGATGGGCCAGCCCAACATGGAGGAGCTGCAGGAGGCGATGCAGAGCCTGGGATCGATCTTCGGCAGCGGCCGTGGGCACAACCGCAAGGTATCGGTGCGCCGGGCGCGGGAGATCTTCACCGAGGAGGAGACGGAGAAGGCCGTCGACGCCGAC
>JALOBD010000019.1 GCA_023228445.1 Sphaerochaeta sp.
CGAGTACCCCGCTTTCATCTTCTCTATGGAAACCCCGCTCACCAGCATTCCGGGCGAAGTTATCTCCAACCGATCATCATAGAGTGCCACCTGAACGTTTCCCAGCACCAAATACGATCGATGGGCGATAGCGTTGGTGCATGCTCTCTGTTCCTGAACCTTCTTCATCTACTACCGGAGCCTCCACATCTTTCCATGCCATGCCAAGAGCTTTATCAGGCGGCATCCCTGAACCATGGCTGTATGATAAACCACTCTGGTATACTTATCAAACGTTAAGTAAAAATATCTTCACAGTCGCTCTTTCTGCTACCACTCAAGGCAGGTAAGCGGCACCACATGCACTCCATCCGGGCGGGTGTAGGCATACCTCTCTGCCGTCAAGACGATGAGCACGGCGGGGTCTGGTAAGAACGACTGGTCAAGCTTGTCGGTAAGCTTGATCAGCCTTACCGCTGCTCTTTCGGTCAAGCTCCCACCCAAAGCTGATGCCACCAGAGCGATACGTCCCTGCAGATCTGTGATGACACAATCGCAGGTCAGGCCGCTCTTGTCGCGATAGGAGCGAAGCGTTGCACCAAGCGGCTGCGAGTAGCGGCCAAGGTCACGGATACAGAGGGGGATCGATCAAGCGCTGCACTTTCCATCGCCCGCCGTAGCGCTGCCATCGAGGCATGGGTCCCCAGCAGCTGCGAATAGGCATGCAGCATGCTGCCAAAACGCGTGGTATTCTTCCCGAGCGCTTAGAAACGACTGTTCAGCGCCTCAAAGCGTTCCTCGATGGATGAAAACTCTCTCTTAGCGATCACCCCTGCCATACGGGTGACGGTCATTGCCTCATTGACCGCATCAACGGGGCGCTTCTCCTCTACGAGCGAAGAGAGCGATATGGCTTGAGTAGACTGTCCGCTGTCGGCAAGGCTCAACACACCTATTGGTTCATCTTTTCAAGGGAATTCGGCAATTCGGCTGAATTTCATTCAGCAGAACGGCGCGACACAATAAAGGGAGAGATTTTCAGTCTCTCCCTCTCTTGTCGTGTGGATACCAACACACCAAACCGGATTTTCAGTCCAGGGATTGGGAAGCTTGGAATCGCTTCCCGCTCTTGGTGATTATCATAGACCACCTTTGCCTACAGCGCAACTAGTATTTGTACAAAGTTTTGACAAAGTGGTGAACATCTGACAATATTCCTTGACCTTGAGCAAAACACCGAACACTATGCTCACATGAAAGCATGGAAACGTCCCCCGAGAAAGAAGCTCGGAACCATCATCGCCGAGCGCGACAGCGCGGCGTTTGTGCACTACGCGCTGCGCCTCATCGTCCTCCTCATCCTGACCGTCCAGATCATCACACAAAACTTTGAGAACGCCTTTTTGTGCATCCTCACCCTCATCCTCTTCACCATCCCCTCGCTCATCGAGAAGAACACCCGTATCGACATCCCCGATACGCTGGAGAACACCATCCTCTTCTTCATCTTCGCCGCGGCCATGCTGGGGGAGATTCGCTCCTACTACGTCACCTACCCGTTCTGGGATACTGCCCTGCATACGGTAAACGGCTTTCTCGCCGCCGCTATCGGCTTCTCGATGGTCGACATCCTCAACGAGAGCGAACGCTTCACCTTCCGCCTCTCCCCGCTCTTCGTCGTCATCGTGGCGTTCTGCTTCTCGATGACCATCGGGATCATCTGGGAGTTCTTTGAGTTCGGCATGGATTGGATCTTCGGCATGGACATGCAGAAGGATACGGTGATCAACACCATCAGGAGCGTGAGCCTCGACCCCACGCATTCACAGAAGGTCATCACTATCGGCAATATCACTGAAGTTGCAGTCAACGGAGAGGAGCTTGGCCTCGGCGGCTACCTGGACATTGGCCTCATCGACACGATGAAGGACCTCTTCGTCAACTTCATCGGGGCGGTGATTTTCTCCCTCCTCGGCTACTTCTACCTCACCCGCCGTTCAAAGCGGACCGCCTTCATCGAGCGCTTCATCCCGACGGTGGCAGCGAAGGAGTAGTAGTTCGTCGTATGGGGCCTTCAGGTTGGCCGAAGTCTTACGGGGTGAAGACGCTCGATATGAAGAGAATTCATTCTGTCCCTGAGTTGTGAACGAACAAGAGCCAGGAAGATATCAGTGCGTATGTGTATTATAATCGGATTAGACGTGGATAATTGTTTTAAATTCGTATTTTCGTGGTATAATATAGAAGATAAAACCAAAAAATACGGTTTTATATTGGAGAGCCCATGCATGTATTGAAAATCATCGTTTCAGGGTTGCCCCTGTTCACTACAGATATCGAATTTGACTTTCTTCCATTGCAGCGAGTTTCCAAGGAAGCGGGGGAGAGTCTTCACCACCTCTTCTCCAACTACTACCAGAACAATGTGCTTACGGTCATCGGCATCAATGCTTCGGGGAAAACCACCCTGTTGAAGGTGATCGCGTTTGCTCTCAGACTCTTGAACAATGAGAGTTTGAATGTAATCGACTCTCGCGAAATTTTTGATGGCCTTGGAGACGAAGCACGGGTGAGCTTCGACCTATTCTTCTCTGTGTCCGGCAAGACTCTCTATACACTCCATGCTGTGATACAAAAACAGTTCGGCCGCCTTGTTTTTTGTGAAGAGGAGCTCCTCTGTAAGCCTGTCTCAACGGTCAAGAGAAAAAGTGACATGTGGGACTTCACAAAGAGAGAAGCGCTGTTCATCAGGGATCAAGAGGAGGAGTTCTTGCCCGATGATGTCAGTATCATGATTGCCTTGAACAAGAGCATGAGCCAGCGATTGGTGGTGACCGACATGCTGCGTTTTACAAACAACAACCTCCTCCCATTGAGCGGCGACATCCCGCCCGAATTAATCGCCTTCTTTGACCCCAGCATCGAGTACTTGCACTATGACAAAGCAGGTATCGCTGCTCCGATCTCCCTGAAGTTCAGGGGCAAGGAAGAACTTCTCCTCAGCAAAGCTTCTGAGCTCAACAGATATCTATCCTCAGGAACCATCAAGGGGATCAACATCTTCATGCAATCGATGAAACTTCTGCGAACCGGAGGGTATATGGTCATCGATGAGATGGAGAACCACTTCAACAAGGAGATTATCCTCACGTTGATTCGGTTTTACATGGATAAGAAGATCAATACGGGGGGAGCCGTATTGATCTTCTCAACCCACTGGGCAGAGCTCTTGGATGAATTCAGTGCCAACGACAGCATCTATGTGGTACATAATGAGCGGGGAATTGCTGTTGATAATCTTTCCACCCTGCTTACCCGCAATGACGTAAAGAAGAGTGATGCCTATCAGAGCGGTATGTTCGGCCTCACCACGCCACTGTACGAATCGTATATGCAGCTGAAAGAAATTCTGCTGCAACCTGCTGGAGAGGCATGACACGGGTGAAATTAACGAAATACATCGCGTGTGTATGTGAGGGCGCCGCTGAGCAAGCAATCATCGATCTGCTCCTTGATTCCAACAAGCTGATCTTTGACCGCAGCCAGCTTCTCGATGGGATGATACTTGGGTGTAGAAGTGGCAGATCTCTCTACGAAAGGGATTTTCCGAAAGAATTACCGTATTGCGTATTTTGGATTCGAGAAGGGAGCGCTTCAAACTCAGCAAGGCATATGAGCACAAGGTGGATGTTGTTAACATAATCACGGCTCCAGAGGTAGAGATGTTGGTTATTTTCAACGAAGGCAAGTATCGTCAATTTAAAAAGTCAAAGAAGAAACCAAGCGAATTCTGTAGAGATGATTTAAATTATCCCTCTGTGAAAACAAGGGATTTCGTTAGGCAGTACTTTCACAACGTCGATACTTTGGTCAGCGCTATAATGATGTATCGTCGAATGTCTCACACCCCAAAAGGAGAATATTGCCTCGTCGATCTCCTGGATGATGACCAAAGGAAACAGTAACCCCCGAAATATTATAGTCAATGTGAAGAATATCATTGGGCCTCAATGTCCTCTTCGTCAACTTCATCGGTGCGGTGGTCTTCTCCATCCTCGGCTACTTCTCCCTCACCCGCCGCTCAAAGCGGACCGCCTTCATCGAGCGCTTCATCCCGACGGTGACGGCGAAGGAGGAGTAGTCTCCCTACCACCCCTCATCAGTCAAAAAGGAGAGGAGACCCACGAAGCGCACCCCTTCGACAACATCTCCAAAGGGGCTCTCCATCGTGACCACATACTTGGGCCACGCATCCCTGATGGCCAGGAGGGGAGCGACCTCACGCAGCACCGTTTCCTTCGCTTCCAGACGGTATGCAACCTGGATGTAGCGCTTCTCTCCTCGGCGGGTTGCGATGAAGTCAATTTCGGTCTCCCCGACTTTGCCGACATATACTTCAAACCCTCGTCTCATCAGCTCAAGGTAGATGATATTCTCCAAGACGCCTGGTAGGTGTTGGTCACGGTATCCCAGCATCGCGTGAAGGATTGCGACGTCGGCTAGGTAATACTTCTCCTGAGAGCCCAACAGACTGCGGCCTTGCACATCATATCGCCTAACCTTGTGGATGAGAAATGCCGAGCTCACCGCCTCAAGGTACGAGTGGATGGTAGAGAAGTCGACGTTACGTTGTTGGCTCTTGAAGTAGCGGGTAATCCGATTCACCGAGATGGGACTGCCGATGCTGTCGGCCACAAAACTCATCACTCGCTTTAAGAGATCCACATCTCTGATTGCGTAGCGTTCCACCACATCATTGAGCAGAATCGAGTTATAGATGTCGTTAACCAGGGTATATCCACCTGACTCGGTATACGCTTCGCGGTGGATCATCGGGAACCCGCCTCTTCGGATGTAAAGCCAGAGAAGCTCACGGTCGATGGCTTGGTCCCTGAATTGGGCTACCTCGACAAGTGAGAGGGTGTGGATCTGCAGATGGACATATCGTCCGGTCAAGAGGGTGGAGATTTCCGTAGCCAACAGTGCTGAATTCGATCCAGTGATATAGAGGTCGCTCTTCCCTTCAGATAAGAGAGAGTTGACCACCTCCTCCCATCGATTGACCAGCTGGACCTCATCCAGGAAGAGATAGGCCTTTCCCTCCAGCGGGTCGATGCGCGATCGAAGATATGCATAGAGGTGACGAAAATCCCTCAATTCAAAGTACTCCATCACCTCGAAGTTGATGGCGATGATTTGCTCATCTTTAATGGCATCTTTCTTGAGCTGTTCTTGGATCAAGGCCAGTATGCTCGACTTGCCCGATCGGCGAATTCCCGTAAGAATTTTCACTACTGGTTTATCGATGAACGGTTTGATCTGATCATAATACAACGGACGGTCGATAAGCATAGCACACCTCCAATATGATTATATCCAAGGAAAAGTTAGAATACAACAGAATACTTGGGTATATCCAAATATTTTCTGGTCTGGCTAAATATCTTTGGCTATACCCAGCTAATATTCAGAGGTAATACACTCGACCGTCCCTAGATTCTTCAATAGTGTTGTGTATTATCTCCATCAAGTATGATATTCTCATACTTGATGGAGGTACCATGCTTAAAACCTACGAGTATGTCATGTATGAGCTCGGATCCTATGCCTCACCCAAGGCCAAGCTGACGCAGATGATCAAGAAGGGAGAGATCATCCGCATAGCGCGCGGCGTCTATGCCGATGATCCCTCAGATCCCCGGCTCCCGGTCGCCGGCATGCTCTGTTGGCCCTCCTACGTCTCCTTTGAGACGGCGCTCGCCTGGCACGGCATGATCGGCGAGCGCGTCTTCGCCGTAAAGAGCGTCGGCTACAACCTGAAGAAGGAGAAGCGCTTCGACACCCCCTTTGGCAGATACAGCTTCCACTACCTGCCTGAGGAGATCTTCTCCTCTGCCCTGATGCCGGCAGAGGAGCAGGGCCATGGCTTTCGCCTGGCCACCGCCGAGAAGGCGCTCTTGGACACCCTCTACAAGATCCGTGGCATCCGGTCAAAAGAGGCGATCCGGGCCTTGATAGTTGCGGATCTCCGCCTCAGCCTCGATCGCCTCTCCTCTCTCGATTGGGAGGCGATGGAGCTCCTCTCCCCCTATTACCACAGCACGACCATCAAGACATTCATGCGCTATCGAGACCGGCTCGGAGCACCAGGATGATGACTATGAGTTCGTGCGTGTTGTACTGTAGCACTTCATCCTTGGAGGAGTGCCCAACCTCAAGGCTCGGCTGACAAGAGCCAATCCATGATATTCATGTGGATCACTCCATCACGCGATAGGCGTAGCACATCCATGGTGAGCAGGTACTTGGGGTAATTGTCCTTGATGGCCAAGAATGCGTCAAACTCTCGGTTGATGGTCTCTTCGGTGCTGAGGAGATAGGCTGCTTGGTAATAGCTTCTCGATCCATCTTTTTCTGCAATGAAATCCACCTCACCCTTGTGCGTTTTCCCGATGTAGATCGTATATCCCCGAGCGACGAGCTCGTTGTAGCAGAGTGTTTCAAAGAGATACCCAAATTCATCTTTGACCCGATTCTTGCGCAGCGTAAAGAAGCCAAGATCGCACACATACACTTTCTCCATGAATGAAAGTACCGTCTTGCCCCGAATATCGTAGCGCGCAACAATATCACAAATGCAAGCTTCCTCGATATACTTTAAATAATTGTAGATCGTCGGCGCAGACACACGCCTCCCTTCATCGCTCAGTGATCCTGCAATCGTGTTCCCTGAGATCGTAGCGGAAGAATTTGCAATGATATAGTCAAGCACCCGTTGCAACGCATGAGGCGAAGCGACCCCGTTTGACAGAATGATATCCTCCAACACAATGGAATCGTATTGATTGGATAGGACGACATGCTTGACCTCCCAATCTTCCTCTTTCGCAACAAGCGGAAACCCACCCCACATCAGGTACTCTTCAAACAGCGCCGCTTTCTCTTTGGTGCTTCCCCTGCTCCTTTGAAAGTCATGGTACTCCTTGAAGGTGAACGGCAAGATCTTGAAGGAAACAGTACGTCCTGTCAGATGGCTTGCCAATTCTCCCGATAAGAGCTTTGAGTTCGAGCCGGTTATAAATATGCTCATGTCGGCGGTAGCGCGAGATGAATTTTGAAGAGCAACCAAGCCTGAAGCGAATCTTCGACGGAGATCTGGACATCGATAGCATCACAGAGAAGATCAGTGCTGCAGGCTTGGGGCGTTTGATACCATCCAAGACCTTGTTGTTTCTCTGCGAGATCCAAAGCTGTCCGAGTGCCCGAACCGCTTTGAAATTCATTGTCGAGGATGGGCGATTCGATGTGATCGCTTCAGGTTCGTTGTTGGGTCTCCACTATCGGGAGGTCTCTTCCTATCCGGTGGGGTTTGAACACAAGGTTGAGATGCACAGCCTTGATTTCGAGGAGTTCCTCTGGGCCAATGGCATCGATGAGGGGACGATCGACGGCCTGAGGCGATCGTATGAGCGACGGAAGCCGGTAGACGAATTCATCCATCATCGCATGATGGAGTTATTCAACATAACAATTGAGAAAATTAGGTAACGAGGTGTAAATCGCCAATGATGGGGCATTTGAAGTGAGCGAATAGCTCTATGAGTTTCTTGCTGTAGTTGGCGGCTTCCCAGGTCTCGTTCTTCTTCTTTATCTTCACACCCCTGGCTTCCCGGAGGATGTCGTCCGGCGTCTTGCCCTTCATCTTGGGGCAGGCGGACCTGAAGGCCTGCTCGATCTGGCCCGTGATGAGTATGATGAAGGCGAGTCCCTGGCTCATGTAGTAGTCCTGGGAACACAGGGCGTTGAACTCCTCCCTGTTCTTCACAAGGTCGAAATAACTCTCGATGCCCCAGCGTTGCTTGTAGAGGCAGAATATCTCCTCCGCGCTCTCATGGGCGAGGGAGGTCTTGAGCACGAATACCCCGAAGGAGCCCCTCAGCGCCTCGAGGCGCTCGCTCGTGTACTTGCCGGATGTCCCGATCCTCCGGCTGAATGCCTCCTCTTCCTCCGCGGCCCTGTTCATGTCCTTGTACAGGATGACCCTGGACCCGTCCTCATTTGCAGTCCCCGCCTCCCAGAAGAAGATGGGGTGCGCCTTCTTGCTGGTGCGGTAGATGAAGCTCCTCTTGTAGTCGAGGTTGTCCTTGACCGCCTTGTATTCAAGGAGGTTCTCCGAGAGGGGGATGATGTACTGGTTGCCGCCGCTGGTGAACAGCAACAGGTTCTCGAGGCAATAGAATCCCCTGTCGGCGATGATCAGCTTCCCCTTGAACACAAAGCTGCCCATCAGGTCCTTCACGCCGGTCTTGTCGACCATGCTTCCCGGATATATCCTCGCGAACACCGGCTTGCGGGTGTCGATGTCGTAGGCCATGAGGAGATTGACCTGCATCTCCTCCGTGACCCGGTATTTGTTGCCGTACTGGGCAAGGTCGTCCTCATGCGAGTAGGACTCGATGCAATGCCCGTCTATGGCTATCTTGTGGGAATTGTCCAGCAGGTACTGCTGGTAGCGCGTCGGTTGCCCGTCCCTCCTGCCGAGCGCGTCGAGGAGATCGGAGAGGATGCCGTAGCTCATCGAGACCGAGGGGTACCTGACGGAAAGGCAGCTCTGGGCGAAGAGCTCGGCGATGTTCTTCAGGCCCGTGTACCCGTTGACCATGTACAGCAGGGCCAGGACATATATCCTGGTGGCGTCCAGGGGGTTGAAGAACACCCTCAGGTCCGCGAGCACCGCCTTCGACGCCTCGTACACGATGGCGTACTGACCGTACTCGACGACGGTGATCTTCTCCTCACGGCAGAAATTGTCGTTCGGGATGAACCCGACCCCCTCCTTGATGCTGCCGATGATGCCGCCCATCTTGAGACGCCACTTGCCGTCCTTGCCCTTCTGGTTCGAGCAGGTGTACACGTAGTACCCGTTCTTGATCGCCTTCACCATGGTGCCCTTCGGCTTGAGAGCCCTGATGTGCTCGGGAACGGAATAATTGCCCATGGTCCCCCCTCCTCCTTCGTTACCTATCGTATACCTAATTATGGCATAGGAGGAGGGAGCCCGGCAAGGAAAAGTTGCCGGGAAAACAGAGGTTTTTATAGGGGTGAAAGGAGTTTCAGGAGGGGAAAGGGCAGAAAACCAGACTTTCGTACCCGATCGTGGGATGGAAACGATAATTTGTTTGAGAACAGCCAGGAAAATCAGTATCTTCTAATCCCTTCGTTAACCTAAATTTCTAAGAAGTTGTGATTCAAGCGCTATATGATAGTCGGTGGCATGCCACGGGTCGTCAGCTCATACGTCAATGACAAGGATATCGGCGAAGTGCTGCTGCTGCAGCACAGCATTACGGAGAGCTATCGCGATGATATTTCCAAGTACGCCGGCAAGCGAAAGGGAGAAGCGAAGCGGGTCTTTGATGCAATCCCCATGCAACTTACCCAATGGAACAAGAAGTTCAAGGTGAGCCAGGTGGAAGAAGGGGGCCGGCTACGCACGTATGAGGATGCACTTGAGTGGTTGTATGATGCCGGAATCGCGAGCTTCTGCCACAATGTGGAAAACGTTGAGTTGCCCTTTGCCTTGCATGCTCGCGCCTCTTTCTTCAAATTCTTCATGCACGATACCGGCCTCTTGTCCTCGATGTCGATGGGGAATGCACAAAGTGCCATCCTCAACGGCGATTTGAGCATCAATGAAGGTGCCATCGTAGAGAACTGCATCGCCGATCTCTTGGTAAAGAGAGGCTATCCGCTCTTCTATTGGGACATCAAAGGAAGACTTGAAGTCGATTTCCTCATCCAAAGAGATACCACCATCGTTCCGATCGAAGTGAAGAGTGGGCGTGACTATCGCCGCCACGCCTCCCTCAATCGGTTGTTGGCGACCGCCTCGAGGCATGAGAAGCGAGCCATAGTTCTCAGCCCATTCAATGTTGAAGTTGAAGAGCAGATCGACTATCTCCCACTCTACATGGTGATGTTCCTCTGAGTATCCCCTCTCTTGCCGGCAGCCAGCAAAATCGTCTGCCCGTGCTGTGACTTCCATCTGACGTGATGACACGGTATGAGAGTGGACCATCACCCGAGGGTGAACATCTTCCATCATTTCCCATTGCACCATCAAACAAATAATGGTTTACTGATTGTATGGAACCGATCAAACTCACCACCTTGGCCCAATCATCCGGCTGTGCTGCAAAGCTCTCCCCGTCCCTGCTCAACCAAGTCCTCTCTCGCCTCACCCCGATGCAATGCGACAAGCTGCTCGGCGGCTTTGAGAAGAGCGACGATGCGCTGGTCTACCAGCTCGATGGGCAGGGTGATCGTCTTCTTCTTCAGACCGTCGACTTCTTCCCCCCGATGGTCGACGACCCCTATACCTTCGGCCAAGTGGCCGCAGCCAACGCTCTCAGTGACATCTGGGCCATGGGGGGAGCGCCGGCGGTCTGCCTCAACATCGTCTGTTTTCCGAGCACCCTCGATATCGAGATCCTCACAGAGATCCTCAAGGGCGGACAGGACAAGGCCCAGGAGGCCGGCGCTATCATCGCCGGTGGCCACTCCATCGTCGCTGAGGCCCCCACCTACGGGCTCTCGGTCACCGGCTTCGTCGAGCGCGACAAGCTTTGGACCAATGCCAATGCTCAAGTGGGCGATGCCCTCATTCTCACCAAGGCCCTGGGGGTGGGGATCATCACGACGGCCATCAAGGGGAAGCGAGCCAGTGAGAATGCAGCCGATGCTGCCATACAGAGCATGACCGCGCTCAACAGGTACGCCAGCGAGCAGGCACGGCGCTACACCATCCATGCAGCCACCGATGTGACCGGCTTCTCACTGCTTGGCCACGGCTTTGAGATGACCGAAGCCAGCGGCGTCACTCTCAGAATCGATACCCAAGCAATCCCCACCCTCGAGGATGCGTTGCTGCTGGCAGAGGAGGGGTATACCCCCGGTGGCCTGCACAGAAACCGGGAGTATCTCAAGGACAAGGTGCAACGAGAGCGTGAGATCTCCCCCTTCCTGGAGGACCTCCTCTATGATCCCCAGACCTCAGGAGGGCTCCTCCTCGCGCTGCCCAAGAAGGAGGCGGCGGAGTTCTCCGCCCACTCCGGCTACCCGATCATCGGTGAGGTCCTCCCTGCAGGGGAGAAGCGGATTGTGTTGGTGTAGGGAGCACCAAGCGCAGTGGGAATGGACCATTGCATACATACAATGTGCACCGATGACGGTAATCCCGGCTGCTCTCTCAGCAGCGGTGGGTTATCACGCCACCCCTCTTCTGATGATGCAGGTGAAGAGGTTCCCATCACGATCATCGATGAAGTCGATGGATGGATACAGCTCCAACGCCCGCACAATTCCCGATCCATACCCTCGGTAGGGGAGGATGTGATGGGCAAATGAAGCCAACACCGGATTGCGTGCGTTGGAGTTTCCCGCCTTGATGTTCTCTACGGTGAGGTTGTTGGGCAGGTGTCCTGGGCTGATGATCTCAATACGGTCACTGAACACGAAGACCCGTATCGGGGCGGAGATGAAATAATCTCGATGTATGAGGGCGTTGGTCACCAACTCCTCGAAGACGATCCTTGGAATCTCAGGAATGCCGACGGTGTTGACCGTCTGCTCTCCTTGTACCTGGAAGATGTGCGTGAGGATGAAGCTCATCGTTTGGCCGAAGATGTCCCCCATCTTGCCCTCGATGTTGCGACTATCGATGTAGGAATCCACCGCGAGGGTAGTACCGGGGAACGCGCTGGCTTTGACAATGAATGAAGGCAACCATATTGAAGGGTTCCGGCCAAAGAGCAAGGCTCCGGCCAGGTTCAACTCTCCATCATGGGCCAAGTTCATGTTGTGCAGGACCTGATCAAGCGGCAATGATTGGTCTGCCAGCTTCTGGGCGTATCGCCTCTCAAAGAACTGCGAGAAGTACGGCAAATCCAGATCAGATATCGGCAAGCCAGAAGGAGTGACATCTGCGCGGATTTTGCCGGAGGCTTGGAAGATGCTTTGTAACGCTTCTCGCGTTGCCGCCTTGCGTTTGCCACAGCTACTCGTCACCCAGAATACTCCATTCTTGCCTTGATACGGCTTGTTGCTACCCTCCGGTACTTCCAGGATGAGGATGCGCCGCTCCTCGATGATCGTGACCTGGGTCGTGACTGAGACCGGCGGAAACACCAAGCTATCGGCAGCACCTGCTATGAGGGGGTTGAGGCGTTGGATATCATCCCTGGACAACCCGACGAGTGTGCCATCAGAGTCAACGCCGATGAAGAGCCGTCCGCCCTCTCCGTTGCTGAACGCCACGATCTCACAGGCGAGCGCGTCGCCATTGAAGACATTCTTCTTGAACCGAGTCGACCGATTCTCGCCTTGAGAGAGGAGTGTGAGGATCTCGACGTGTTCCATGAGTGATGGCTCTCCTTACGGTGATTGACAGTGCTCGACCTGCATTTTGCTACTTTCTGGTCCGGATACTCTCATGAGCGTCTCGTTTGCCTGTGAGTATACCATATGGGGAAGCAGATGAAATTCTGTTGATTCCAGATCCGATAAGTATGGGGAGCGTTGGAGATGGATTCATTCGACCCTTCTTGATCCCATTTTTTTACATAGGCCCCAAGCAGGTAGAAGCAAGATGGTTAGTACTACGTGAGTCTTGACTTGATAGTATTTTTTGCTAAAATCATATCAAGGATGGATGATGGATGAAGTCACGTGCAGAAGAGATACGAGCACAGATTCAGGAGATGGAATTGAAAACCATCTTCTTTGCCGATGACTTTGGTATGGAGAATCGACAGGCGGTGCGTGTTATCCTCTCACGGCTTGTCAAAGACGGTACGATTGTCCGCTTGGGAGCCGGCATCTACATGAAACCTCGGTATAGCAATCTCATCCGCGCAATAGAGTATCCTTCTGCTCAAGAGATAGCGGCAGCGGTCGCACAGAAGGAAAAGGCGAGGATCGTTCCTTCGGGAGCGTATGCCGTACATCAGCTTGGACTCTCGACGCAGGTACCCACCCGTTCGGTATTTCTGACGGACGGATCGCCGAGGAAAATCACTCTTGAAGACGGACGTGAAATCATCTTCAAACGCACAGCAGCAAAGAACCTCTCATATAAGAATCCTGTCATTGGAATCATTGTCCTTGCCATGAAGGAGATCACAGCGGATGGAATTGATGCTGAGACACGCACTCTTCTTGCCAGATTGTTGGAGTCAGTATCGTATGATGCGGTCCGCAGCGACATCCTGCTCGCCCCGGAATGGATACAGACGGAGCTGATAGAGCTCCTGCAGAAAAGGAGTAGGTAACAATACATGCTTGTATGCAATTTGTCAGCTGAAGAGAGAAGGACGATTGTTAATGAAATTGAGCATCATGATCGAGAAGCCCAGAAGGATCCGTGTTGAACACCACAAAAACTTCAGTGCTACATCATCGCTACTGCGCTCTCTCCATCTCACGTTCATACGCCCTTCTCAGCGTCAGCTGTTGGCGGAGGGTCAGCATCATGGCGATGAGTGTATCAAAGTCTTTTTGCTCTTCCTCGCTCAGGCGTTCGCGCTGAAGCGAGATGGAGGAGGGCTCTTCACCCTTTTCCACGAGTATCTCTCCAAGATCAAAACCAAGGATCGAAGAGAGGGCTTGCAGCTGTGCGATTGAGGGGATGAAATCCTCTCGCTCAAGGCGGGCGATTATGGAGCAAGGAAGAGCGGTCAGCTCTCCAAGCTGTGCTTGGGTCAAGCCTTCTTTCCGTCGAAGGTCTGCAACGGTTTGAGCCAACGCGGTAGTGGATATGATTTTCATCGAAGAACCTCCCTCTTCACTATACCACAGTTGCAACACATCATGTCTGGAAGCATCAGTGAAGAGGCGTCACTGTGTATATTACCCAGCATCTCACGTTGTCTTTTATACAAACCCCCTCTTTTCTATAAAACACAGACGTGTCATTGATGCAAAGAGGGGGTTTCTTATAAAAGCCAGAATGGAAGTTATGATGATTGTTGAAAAACACTCAGATAGTTAACAAATATAGGACTATATGAGTGATATTATATCTACATATGTGGGAATTATCACAAATAATACTTTGAAAATTTTCAAAACGAATGTAGTATGGGCGTGAGGGGTACATATGCTTATACGATTTTCAGTGGAAAACTACAAATCCTTCAGAGACCAGGCTACGTTCTCTATGGCTGCGACAAAGGGAACGCGTCACACCAGTCACGTGCACACCATCAAGGATAGTCGTCTGTTGAAGGGCAGCTTCATCTTCGGTGCGAATGCAAGTGGTAAGTCCAATTTTGTCGAAGCGATGCAGTTTGCACGGAATGTGGTGGTGCGAGGGGTCGATGCAAACGATACCAGTGGTTATCATTTTCGCCTACAGAAGGGGTACGAAGAGAAGCCAGGGGTCTTTCAGTTTGATTTCTTTGTAGGGCTGCAGCAGTACTCCTATGGCTTTGCGCTCTCCTACGCCAAGCAGGTCATAGTATCGGAGTGGCTTGCCATTGTCGGTGCCAGTACCGCTAGATACGTGTTCAATCGAAACACCAACGAGGATGGGACTATCACGGTTGAGAGTGATGGTGATGGGCTCTCCGGCGAAGACAAGAATCGCTTCGGGGTGTATGTAGGGGACTATGAAGACAGCAAGAATATTCAGCTGGCACAATCGTTGATCCTCACCGACGTTGCCAAGCGGACGCATACTGATACTGGATTCTTCAAATCATTTGGTGAGGCATTCAACTGGTTTGATGCGTTGACGTTCATCTTTCCTTCAACTCGCTATCTGGATATCGGTAAGGCTGCAATGAACTCAGTACTGAAGCGCAAGCTTGAATATGCGCTCCATTACTTTGACACTGGGATTACCGCAGTTGAGCTGAAACATATACCACTGGAAAAGATGGATGAAGAGTTGAAAAAACTCATTGGTGAGATACGCTCAGAGGGTAAATATCCCAAAATCGTTCGGCGGAACAAGGAGATTATCCATGTGGAACGAGAGGCTGACGGACAGGCTACTGTCCATCAACTGATCATGAACCATGGTTATGATGATGAGCTCTTCCTCAGCACTGATGAGTCCGATGGTACCGTACGCCTCTTTGACTTGATACCCTTGCTCTTGATCGAAGGACCTCGGATTGTCGTCATCGATGAAATTGGGCGGAGCCTACACTCCAAGTTGCTGGTCGCCTTCATCGAGCGGTTTTATGAACAGACTGCAGGAAAGCCTATCCAGTTAATCGCTACGACCCACGACTCCAACGTCTTGGATCTCGACCTGCTTCGCCAGGACGAGATCTGGTTTGTCGAACGGCAGAGAGACTACAATTCCCGGCTCTATTCACTCAGTGAGTTCAAGGAGCGGTTTGACAAGAACATCGAGCGCGAGTATCTGCTGGGGCGATATGGGGCTATACCATTCTTTCGAGAATGAGAGTCTGGGCTGGATCATCCGTGAGTAGTATGAAAGCCAAAGGCCTCGTTGATGAGGCCTTTCGTACTCCTTCTGCACCGGGTAGATGAGCTACATTCAATGTAGGGCTGGGAATGCACCGTGTCAAGAATGCTTTCAGCTCCAAGCCAACAGCAGACTCCTTACCCCGCTCTCACCCGCCTGATGTTCTTGTTCAGCCTTGGCCTGAGTACCAGCTTGTAGCGAGATGTCCTCGTTCTTCGCTCTGCCTCCGGATGGGCAGCGAAGAACGAATCAGGATCCGGGAAGCTTCCCAGCTCTCCTCTGATAGCCTTTCCCTGGATCGAGGTCTCCTCTCCCTCCCACTTGATGGGAGGGTTGCGAAAGTTGAGCGTGGCGATGCCGTAGCCGTAGAAGCTTCCCATGTAGTCTGGGTACCGAGCCTGGAGCTTAGCAAGGTAGGGGCGATCGACGATGTGGCCGCCGAGCTCCACCCACTTGTTCTGGTAGTACACGCTCACCCAGCTGTGAAAGAGCGTCTTGGGTGAGAGGTGTATGACGATACCCTTGAGGAGCCCCCGGTGGAGGATGCGGCCCACCATCGCCGCCTCCATCCTGCACGGAATTCCCGAAGAGCGAAGGAGCGTCATCAGCAGGGTGGTCTTGGTCAGGCAGTTCCCCATCCCCAGGCGTAGCACCGCTGAGCCTGGAATCTGAAAGTTTGCCGTATACCCGTAGGGAATCTCATCGCGCACCATCGTATAGATGGCCTCAATCCGTTCAGAAATGGAATTGATGTGTTTCCATCCCCGCTGCTCAACAAGAGCGACAATCGCCTCGCTCTCATAATCGAGCAGTGGGGATGCCTGTGTAAAGATACCCAGTTCAGATGTTCTCATGAGTGACTCCATCTGTGCCATATTAATGATACTCTACCACCATTTCTATGTTCTTTCCACCTTAATTGAAAACCTTCTATCCCTTGGTGGAGTTCCCAACCTAGTGTATCCTATTGCTAAAGGAGTATTGGACAATGGATACCCTCACCGCCTTGATGAACGGCCCCCTCTCTCCTCTCTACTGTTGTATCGGCGATCCCGTGGTGGGCAACCCCACCCAGTATATGATAGAACAAGCCTTCGCCGCCCTTGGTTACCCGGGAAGGTATGTGACCATCCACATCCCAGCCAAAGATCTGGAGGATGCGGTGAAGGCGATCAGGACGCTTGGCTTTGCCGGTGCCAATGTCACCACCCCGCACAAGCAGACCATCATTCCGTTTCTCGATACCCTCACCGACAGCGCTCACCTCAGCGGGGCGGTCAACTGCATCACCAGAGGTGAAGACGGCTCCCTCATTGGGGACAACACCGACGGCAAAGGCTTCTTTCGTACCCTGGTCTCCCACGTGCCCGATTGGCAAGAGCGCACTATCCTCATCTTCGGCGCAGGAGGCGCGGCAGCGGCTATCACCGCTGAGCTCGTCCTCGCCGAAGCCAAGGAGGTGGTGATCATCAACAGGACTGAAGAGAGGGCCCAAGCGCTTGTCCAGCGGATGCAGAGTATCAGCAGGACAACAGTACGCACCGCACTCTGGAATGGTACCTATCCCATCAATGAGGACCGACTCATCGTTGTTCAGGCTACCAGTGTCGGTCTCTTCGATGAGGAGGTGGTCATCGATGTCTCTTTCAAGACGGGTCTGACAGACGTCATCGCCTGCGATGTCGTCTTCAATCCGGTAAAGACAAAATTCCTCTCTCTTGCCGAGGAGGCGGGAGCCGTCACCCTCGATGGCCTTGGCATGCTGGTAGAGCAGGGGGCCATTGCCATCGAGGATTGGACAGGCAAAAGCCCTGACCGCCTGCTGATGAAGAGCGCGCTTGAACATGCGTTCTCTGCCAGATGACAAAAAGAACGAATTGTTCTACTATGAGCGACTATGAACTACTACTTCATCGCCTGTAGGAGCGGCAAGGAGGAGAAGACCAAAGCGCATCTGCTCAGGCTCTTTGCCCGGGAGATGGGCGAAGAGTTTGATGTGCAGATCTATATCCCCATGCGCGAGATGATCGACCGGCGCAAGGGCAAGAAGATCATGAACAATCGCCCGATCCTCCCAGGCTACCTCCTTGCCGCCAGCGAGGAGGACCTCTCCCTGTACATCCAAGATGTACGGAGAGTCGTCAGCTGTTATGGGTTTTTACGGTATGTGGACCGGTCCATCACACTGAGGGGGGTGGACTACGCCTACGCTGCTTGGATCATGCACAACAAGGGGACCATCAAGCCAAGCCGGGCGATTTTCAAGAAGGGGGAGCCCATCAAGATTATCGATGGGCCGATGAAGGACTTCTTCGGCACCATCGTGGCGGTAGACTATCGCCACAGCCGGGCGACGGTGGAGTTCGAGTTCTATGATGTCATTCGGCGTGTCTCGATGCCCGTCGAGTTCATTGAAAGCGACGGGAGCATCGGTGATGTGATGTAATTATGACATACCTGAGTTGTTATACTGATAGCGGTATGATATAGTTTCCGCTACCGATGCCCCTTTGATCTACAACACGACTGGTATGACACACTATGTAAAAAAGGAGTTCTATGGATGGCTGAGATTTTGACCTTCCAGTTCTTCAAGCGCATCGGTTTGATTGCAGTCGACGTTCTCTTGCTCCTCCTGGCCAGCGCCGTCGGCGCTTGGACAGTCTTCGGCCTTGCCGCACCATCGATCCTGCCCACCATCACATACCTAAATATCGTGGCCATCATCATCATCCTCTTAGCGGTGCGCTTCTACCGCATCAGGATCAGCGAAAGCTCACTGGACGTGCTCAGCCGCGGTATGACCGGCTTTGTGCCGGTCTTCTTCATGGCCTCCCTCATCCTCGGCGCCTACCTGGGCTTTCGCTCCCGATGGATTCCCTACCTTGTCATCACCGACGCCTTCGGCTTCATGCTGGTGATGTTCAGCCGACTCTCCTGGCGCATCCTGCTCTCTTATCGTAGTCGCCAGGACTCCGCCCACCTTCCCCGAGCTGTCATCTACGGGGCTGGGGAGTTGGGCGGTACACTGGTACGCCAGTACCAGAAGGGTAAGCTTGCCTACCACATCGTCGGCTTCGTCGATGACGATGCCAACCTCAAAGGCAGCTACATACTGGGCACCCGTGTATACGGCACGATCAAGGATCTTGAGCAGATCCTGCGCGATCAAAAGGCGAAGGTCCTCATCATCGCCATCACCGAGATCGAGCAGGAGCTGATGATCGCCGCCGTCGATGCCGCCAATGAGACGGGCGCCGAGGTGAAGGTCATCCCCTCGCTCTTTGAGATCCAGCAGGGGTCCAAGGAGCTGGATTTGAGGAGCCTCGATTACACCGACCTCCTCGGCCGACCGCTGATCAAGATCGACAAGCGCCCGATCGAAGAGATGGTGCAGCACAAGCGCATCCTCATCACCGGGGCAGGCGGCTCCATTGGAGCCGAAATCTGCCGCCAGCTGCTCACCTATGGACCGAGCCAGTTGATTCTCTTGGACATCGATGAGACGGAGCTCCACGACCTCTCTCTAGCATTGCACAACTGGCAGAAGGAGTGGAGCGAGATCATTGTACCGGTGGTCTGTGATGTGAAGAACAAGGCAAAGCTCGACCGGATCATCAAGACCTACCGGCCTCAGTTGATCTTCCATGCAGCGGCCTACAAGCATGTGCCGCTGCAGGAGCTCTACCCGGAGGAGGCGATCACCAACAATATCCTTGGCTCCTATGCACTGCTGAGGAGTGCGAGGGAGCACCACACCGAGAAGGTGATCGTCATCTCCACCGACAAGGCGGTCAACCCCACCAATGTGATGGGAGCCACCAAACGGGTGGTCGAGCTCTTGGCCAGCGCGATGACGAGTAAAGAGACCGAGATCATCTCGGTACGCTTCGGCAACGTGCTCGGCAGCCGGGGAAGCATGCTTCCCCTCTTCATGGAACAGATCAAGGCGGGCGTGCCCATCACGGTGACGCACAAGGAGATCATCCGCTACTTCATGGCGATCCCCGAGGCGGTGGGCCTCGTCTTCAAGGCCGCGGCAATGGCCACCGGTGGCGAGGTGATGGTCCTCGATATGGGCCGTCCGGTGAAGATCCATGACTTTGCCGAAAAACTCGTCAAGTACTACGGGGACGGGCGAAGCAAGGTCATCGTCACCGGCCTCAGGCCCGGTGAGAAGCTCTACGAGGAGCTGCTCGCCGACAACGACACCACCATCGCCACCGAAGACAGCCTCGTCTTCAAGGCGAGGGTGAACCACCACACCATCACCGAGGAAGAATTCATCACCGACCACCTTCCCATCTTCCAGGAGAGCAACGATCCCAAAGAGATGCTCACCTCCCTCCACATCCTTGTCCCAGAGTTCGTCAGCAATGGGAAGGTG
>JALOBD010000219.1 GCA_023228445.1 Sphaerochaeta sp.
GCGACCCTTGAAATTCCCGGCTCCACTGCTCGACGTCAGCGGCGCGCGGATTCGGCCTTGCACATCTCGTCGTGGGCCGGACGGTCGATCATCATCAGCCTGGTGACAGGCACGATCCTTGGGGCGATGGTGGAGGTGTTGCAACCCACCTTTGGAAGGAGCCGGGAGTGGGCCGATCTCGCTGCCGACTTCATGGGATTGGTCGTCGGCCTTGCTGTGGTATTGGTGCTGCTCAAGATCCTTGGTTCGTTCTTCATCACCCGACCATGGCTCTACGACCCGAATTGGGAGGAAGAGGTAGATGAATCTCGCAGAGAGAATTCGCGACGCGTTGATGTACGCAGTGGTGGAGCTTGATGAGGATGTACTGGGTCGGATAGCGTGGGCCCGCACGCAAGAGGAGCAACTGGGAGGGGGGTCGACCGGCAGCACGGCAAGTCGTGCTGTCCTCGATGCAATCCTTAAAAATCTTGAAATCGCCAAGGAAAAACGCCTGCCGATGTGCCAGGACACCGGACTCTTCCTCGTCTTCGTGGACGTGGGCAAAGAGAGCACGCTTCCACTGGGCAAGATCGAGGAGGCGATCCACCACGGGTGCCTGGCTGCCGTTGAGGCATCATACTACCGCCGCTCGGTGGTAGAGGAACCGGTCTTTGCCCGGAAGAATACGAAGAACAATATGCCCCCTGCAATCTACTACAACGTGGTGGAGGGCAGCGATGTGACCATCCAGATCCTGCTCAAGGGGTTTGGCAGTGAGAACTGCTCTTCGGTGCGGATGCTCAATCCCACAGGAGGGGCCGAAGCAGTCATCAAGGCAGTGGGGGAAATCGTCACCCTTGCCGGTGGCAAGCCGTGCCCGCCGATCTTCATCGGTGTGGGATTGGGTGGGACGATGGACCGCGCTGCGTATCTGAGCAAGCGTGCGCTGCTGCGCGACGTGCGCGTCGCTCACAGCGATGGGCAGTATCGACAGCTTGAGGAGGATATCCTTGCACACGTGCAGACGCTTGGCATCGGCAGCGGTGGCATGGGCGGGGTCATCACTGCCCTGAGCGTCGCCATCGAAGCCGAACCGACCCATATCGCCGGCATGCCCCTCGCTGTCTCGATCAACTGCTGGGCCGACCGCAAGGCAAAGGTCGTCTACAAGGAGGGAGAGGATGCGTAATCTCAAACTGCCGCTATCACGTGAGGACATTGCATCGCTGAGCGCCTATGAGCAGGTAATGCTCAGCGGGAAGCTCTATGTAGGGCGTGACCAGGTACACCGTCTGCTCTTTGGGATGATTGAAGGGAACGAGCAGCTACCCATCGACTTGAAGGGGGCGACCATCTACTATATGGGCCCATCGCCTGCGCCCGAGGGGATGGTGATCGGTGCCTGTGGGCCGACGACCAGCGCCCGGATGGATCCCTTCTCACCGACGCTGCTCGACCGCGGCCTTGCCGTTATGATCGGCAAGGGGCCGCGCTCCCAGGCGGTCTGTGAGGCGATTGTGCGCAACAAGGCCCTCTATTTGCAGGCCTTTGGCGGCTGTGGCGCCCTCTACGCCCAAGCGGTGAAGAAGGTGACACCAATCGCCTTTGGAGAGCTGGGACCCGAGGCACTGATTGAGCTGGAGGTGGAGGATTTTCCCGTCATCGTTGCCATCGATAGCCGTGGAGGCAGCGTCTTTTCTCGCTGACAGTGGTTTTCGCTGGACCTGATGCCGATAGTGCGCTACAGTGTGCTATGTGCAGGTCTCTTCAGCCAAGCTCACCGCCAAGGGGTGGGCAGATGGGCTCTGGTGTGTGAGAACCGTGGGGAGGCCTATGTGAGATTGAGGGTGGAATTTCAGTGAAGAGCCGATTGATCGTGTGCTTGGCCCCATTGCTCTTGGCTTTGCTCTCCTTCGGGTGCAACAAGGGCGTGGAGGTGAAGCCGACGATTATTCCCAGCGCCATCCAAGTCGTCAACGGAACCGCTCCCCCTCCCATCATCCAAGAGACCGATGTGATTGAAAACCTGGGCAGACCTGAAACGCTTGAGGAGCGTTTCAGCTATACCTACGGCTATATGCTCTTCAACACCCTGCTCCAGCAGCAGGGCTTTGGGGACCTCAATGAACGATACTTTGCCAAGGGCGCCATCGATGCCGCCCATCGTAGCGGGTTCTTCTCCCAAAGCGAGATGGCCCAGACCCTCTACGAGGTACAGACCCAACTCCTGCAGATCGCCCAACAGGAGGTAGAGGCCCTTGCCCAGGCCAATCTTGAGGACGCCGACCTCTTCTTGGCACTCAATGGGGAGAAAGAAGGGGTGGTGACCACCGATAGCGGCTTGCAGTATGAAGTGATCGAAGAGGGAAGCGGCGAGCAGCCCACCGTGGACAGTACCATAACCCTCGACTATACCATCAGCCTCATCGGCGGTCGGGTGGTCGACTCGAGCAGCGAGCGCGGTCAAGTGAGCCTGCGGTTGGGCAACCTGGGGGTGAGGGGGTTTGTTGAAGGGGTGCTCTTGATGCGCGAAGGAGGCACCTACCGCTTCTATATCCACCCCTCCCTTGCGTGGGGCAAGGAGGGCAACCAGCTCGTCGAACCCAACACGCTGCTCATCGTCGATGTGCAGTTGCGCTCGATTAACGAGGTACTGTAAGGAGCGTCAGGATTTCACAGAGGGTCATGACGGTGTGCGTCGGCGGCTTGGCAGGCGCCGCCTCTCCTCTCATGTTGAGCCAGAGTGTATCAAGGCCGCTCTCCATCCCCCCTTTGATGTCACTTGAGAGACTGTCCCCGATCATCAGGCAGGCGTCCTTGCAGTCGGCCAAGGCCGTCCGTTCGAGCATCATGGCAAAGTAGCGTATATCGGGTTTCTGCACTCCCATCTCTTCGCTGATGAAGATGTCATCGAAGTAGTGCCCGACGCCGGCGGCCTCGATCCGCCCGCGCTGGACTTCTGCGATGCCGTTTGATGCAAGGTAGAGGGTGAAGCCGCGCTCCTTGAGGGTAGTGAGCACACAGACGGTGTCTTGGTAGAGGATCCCCTGGCCTTTCAGCTGGTCCTGGTAGCGCCTGCTGCTCTCCTCGGGGTCGAGGGTGAGGTTGCACGCGTTGCTGAAGCGTACAAAGCGCTCGGTCTTCAACTGGGCGAGGGTGACCTCTCCGCGCTCAAACGCCTTCCAGCAGGAGAGGTTTGCCTGCTGGTAGCAATCGAGGTGGTCGTCGGTGAAGGCGATACCCATCTCGCTTCCCATCAGGCGCATGGCACGCCGCTCGGCCTCATCGAAGTCGAAGAGTGTTCCATCGGCATCAAAGAAAAGATAGCGGTACATCAATCGGTTCCTTTACTTGTGGTCTGCTTCTCTGTAC
>JALOBD010000220.1 GCA_023228445.1 Sphaerochaeta sp.
GGAGCCCTCGCTCGCCCTCTTGGCGCAACGCGCCTTGGCTCATCGCCCGGCACGAGCCTCGATCGACCTCAACGAAACAGAGGATCACTTTGACCGGATCCTCACCGAGGCTATCGAAGGGATGTGGATTGAGCTGACTGTCTAACGGGCCAACAACCAGTCAACGATGTTGTGTTGCTCAAGGCCTCGGTCGTTGTAGGAGCCGCGGTCCTCGGTCAACAGGATCTTGCGATAGTTGTCCCGGATCAAGAGGAACGAGGCGATCTCTTGCTCATAGACCTCTTGTTGTGCAACTGACTGCGCTATCTGGTAGTACTCGGTCACCCCGTCCTTTCGGGCGATGAAATTCACCTCGAGATTCTTGATGTTCCCGATGTACACCTCATAGCCGCGCCTGATGAGTTCGATGTAGACAACCCCTTCCAATCGGTGCCCATAATCGGGACGCTTGCGTCCGAGCAGGGCGCGCCTGAGCGCTTGATCGACCGGATAATACTTTGCGTGTGTTGAGAGATACCGCTTGCCGCTGATATCGAAGCGGTCGCATCGATAGAACAAGAAGGCATCGGCCAGTGAGGTGAGGTAGGATGCGACCGTCGCGCTGGTGGTCTTCTCTCCCATCGAGGTGAGGGTGTCGGCGATCTTCTTGATCGACACCAGCGACCCGGATGAGTCGGTGAGAAAGCGCGCCAGTCGCTCGAGGAGGGTGCTGTTAGCAAGGGTATGCCGACTGAGGACATCCTTGATCAACACACTGGTAAGGATGCCGTCGACATACGCTTTGTAGGTATGGTCATCGTTGATCTGGGTGGCGTAGGGGAACCCTCCTCGCTCAAGATACTCTTGGAAAGTCGAATATTTGTCTCCTCCTTGACAGGATGACCAGTATTCAGCAAAGGAGAGCGGCAGGACGGGGATGGTCACATAGCGTCCCGAGAGGAGGGTGGCCAACTCTCCGCTGAGCAGGAAGGCATTGGAGCCGGTGATGTAGAGGTCAACATTCCCCTTGATGAACAGGCTGTCGACGGCTCGTTCGAAGTGGGGGACTTGTTGGATTTCGTCCAAGAAGATGTAGTTCATCTTCCCCGCCACCAGTGCGCTGGCGACCGAGTCATGGAGTGTCGTGTAATCCAAGAGATCAGCGTTGGCAAGGTCCTCGAAGTTGATCATCTGGATCTGCTCTGAGCCAACTCCATCAGAGCGTAGGCTCTGTGCAAAGAGTTCGAGGATCGTCGATTTGCCCGACCTCCTCACCCCTGATAAAACCTTGATGAGGTGTGTGTTCTTCATGGAACGCAGGGTATTGATGTAAAGAGGGCGAGCGATCATGACAGGCTCCTTTAGTAAATCGATTATAATTTCTTACTATAATATACATCAAATTAAAATCAATTACAAATAAATTATAATATTTGCCATTAAAATAAATCAATTTAAAATACAGTATTCAATCTCAACCCTTGTGCCCTCCCTGCCCCTCAGCTATCCTGTCTTCGAAAAGGAGCGATTGGAACCCATGAAAAGACGTTTGGCTGTGGTACTTCTGGCTGTGCTGTTGGTTGTCACTATTTCTTGTACCTCGGTGCAGGGTGGACATTACTCCTATGAAGTCTGGCAGGGGGAGAGCCAGGGTCTGACCATCCCCTGGGTCGAAGATGCCGCAGCGCTCTCTCAGGAGAGTGGGACCATGCGGTTCTACTTCATGTCGGGTGAGGGGCAGCACATGGCCTCCTCCCAGGATACCAAGTACGGAGACAGCTGCCTCATCACCTTCCCGGGTGGCGAGGTGATGCTCATCGACGGTGCCCGGGTTGACTATGCACCGACTTTGGTGGAGAACCTCAGGCAGCTGGGAATCAAGCGGATCGATCACCTGGTGCTCTCTCATATGCACGATGACCACTACGGCGGCTTGATCAGCGCAAACGGAATCCTGGCCAACTTCGAGGTCGGGACGATGTACATCAACGGGACGCTCAACCTCAAGCCCACCGTCGTGGAGAAGTTTGACAAGGCGATGGCTGTCTTCAAGCCGAACCTCAACATCCTGAGCCAAGGCGATTCCTTCGCCATCGGTGATGTCGCCGTCGATGTCTTCAATCCCCCTGCCGACCTCATCGGAAAGAGCTTCGGTACCATCGCGATGAACAACACCTCCTTGAGTTTGAAGTTCACCTACAAGGATTTTTCCGCCCTCTTCAGCGGGGACATCTATATCGAGGCAGAGTATGAGTTGATCAAGCAGTATGCAAGCCAGCTCGATGTCGATCTGGTCAAGGCAAGTCACCACGGACGCAACACCTCAAACTCCCGTGAGTGGGCACAGGCTACCACACCAAAGGTGGTGGTGGCCACCAGCGGCAACGCCATCGACGAGATCGTCTACGCCAACTATGCCCGTTCCGGTGCCCGTGTCTTCACCGATACCCTTGATGGCTACGTCAGGGTGGTGTCAAACGGGCTGGACTGCGTAACCACCACCAGCAGACCCAGGATAAACGACTCCTACGCCAAGTACGATGTGGAGGCAGACGCGACGAAGAGAAAGTGACGAAACAATCGTGCCGAAACAACCGGATTGGTGGTGCCGACCTGCTAGATGTTGTGATATTTAGGGAATACACTCAAGGTAAGACATCAAGAATATTCCCTAGCTCAAAACCTCCTCCAACACTCATCCCTCAAGAATTTCCTGATTCGCTCTTCATCCGTACCTTCGTAGTAGGCAATCAACAGGGTCCTGAACTCACTGACCTGGATCTCGGGAATCACCAACAACCCCTCACCCTTGCCAATCAGGTAGTGATTGGCAAGCAGTATGGAGGCGCGTTTGTTCCCATCGTTGAAGATTTGGGTTTTCATGCAGTACAAGCATAGGTCGATGGCGGTGTCGATAGGGCGGGTATCCTCTGCTTCGATACGCAGAGCAATCCGCTCCTTCACATCAGGTTCCATTGGTATGGGGGGAGTGTAATGTGTGCCCCCAATGGTAACGGGAACGCTACGTATCCTCCCCCCATACTCATACAACCCTTCATTGACCAATCGTGCTAAATGAGAAAGGAGATAATAGTCACTCTTTGCAGCAATAATATCTTTGTCCAATATGAATTCCCATGCGTGTTTCAGATTGACGATCTTCTGTATATCTGATGGGGTAACCCCAGCTACTTTACCATTCTCAAGGATTATTTCGGTCTGCCGGAATGTCGTTGAGATTCCTTCAAGAACCGCTTGGTCAAAGATCAAACTCTTCACATTTGCCCGGGCGAAATCCAGATTCAGCATCACTCTCTCACTAAGAGTTCCTTCCCTATATCCTGACTGAGCA
>JALOBD010000020.1 GCA_023228445.1 Sphaerochaeta sp.
CATGCGCGCACCTCCTTGTGCATGGTCACGAGGCTATGGACGACGGAGAAGAGGATGATGGCGATCATCACCACCATGATGTTGAAACGCAAGACGAAGAGGGCGACAAAGCTCGCGATGAAGAGGACGATGGGCAGGACACGCTTCTTCTGGGCAAGCGGCTTGAAGAGGGCCCAGGTGACCTGCAGCACGATGGCAGCGACCACCGCCCGCATGCCGGAAAAGGCAGCGGCGATGACCTGGTTGTCGGCAACCGCCTGGTAGGCAAGGCTGACTACCGTCAGTACGATCATCGGAGGGAGCACGGTCCCCAGGGCGGCGACCAAGGCACCGGGGACCCGGGCGAGGTGGTAGCCGACCATCAGGGAGCCGTTGACGGCGATGGGCCCGGGGCTCGACTGGGCGATGGTGATGAAGTCCAGCATCTCCTCATCGTTGATCCACCCCAGCTCGACGACCATCTTCTTGCGCATCAAGCTGATGATGACAAAGCCGCCACCGAAGGTGAAGAGCGAGAGGGTGAAGGTCGTCCAAAAGAGTCTCAGGTAGAAACGGAGGTTGACCTCAGGCCTCCCCTTCTCTTCCCGCAAGATGTGTTTCTTCACCCTCTTCCTCCTGCCACGATGCGGGCGATCTCTTCAAACCGGGTGATGCTATAGGGGAAGAACTCCTTCATCGTATCGCAGTACCGGTAGCCGGAGCTGCTGCGGTAGCGCTTGCACCCCCCGCGACAGAGCGCTCTCCACCGGCACTGCTCACACCCGTCGATGGTGTTGGGCGACTCCTCGATGAAGCGCAGCGCTCGCCTTCGCCCATCGAAGTCGGCCCACGAGCCGGTGAGGATGTTGCCCAAGAGCTGGTCATCGAAGCAGTAGAAGTCGCAGGGGTAGATGTTGCCGTTGGACTCTACCACATAGTTGACCGAGCAGATGCCGGCCATGTCACAGCTCTCCGGCTCCAAGGAGAGGAGCATCGCCACGATGTTATCAAAGAAGCGGACCGAGACCTGTTCTCCCCGCCGGAAGGCGTCGTACCAGAGGTCGAAGGATTCTTTGAGAAAACGGGTATAGGAGGAGGCGCTCAAGAAGCTGCGATCCTGCTCGATGGGATCGATGCAGGGGATGTACTGATGATACCGCACCCCGTGGTCAACCAGCCACCGCCACGCGTGGGCCGTGTTGTCGGCCATCTGGTCGGTGACCACCGAGAGGACGTTGAACTCAACCCCTCCCCGCTTGGCTATCTCGATGGCGTGGGCAACCGCCCGTCCACTGCCGTTGCCCTGGTGGTCGAGTCGATGGAGGTCATGGATGCGGGGGCTGCCATCAAGTGAGATGCCTACCAAGAATCCGTGTTCCTTGAAGAAGGCGGCCCACGCCTCGTTCAGGCGCACGCCGTTGGTCTGAAACGCCCAGTGGATGGTTTGCTCAGCGCTCTTATAGGCAGTAGCCTCGGCCACGAAGCGTTCAAAGAACGCGAGGCCTGCCAAAGAGGGTTCACCGCCTTGGAAGACGAAGCTGACGTGGTCGGCTTCGTCGAGGCTCCCGGTGATGATGGCGGAGGCGACCTCATCGCTCATCAAAGAGAAGGTGCCCTCCGCTCGGTGGGCAGCGGTATCGAGGTAGAAACAGTAGTCACAGGCCAAGTTGCACGCCGCCGAAGCGGGCTTGATCATCACCGTCAAAGAAGCTCGTCTCTTGCCCATGCCCTGTTATATACCGTATCGAAACAAGAGACAAGCAAATGCAGAAAAATCTCCTACTCCACACTGTCACTTTGGCGGAAGATCATGAGCCGCTCCCCTCCGATGGCCCAGCTCTTGGCGTAGACGTTGCCCTCCACATCGACGGCATAGAGGCGCAGCACACCGGCCCGTTCAACCTCACCAAGGTCATCGACGGTGAGGGTGACGTACTCATCGTACCCCCAGATTCCATCGCCGAGCAGATCATCCCCCACTGAATTCCCGTCACCATCCAGCGAGGTGACGGCGTAGAGCTCCCACAGATCATCGCCGGTGCGGTTGTAGAGGACCAGCTCCGTCTTCTGCTCCTGCTCAGCTGCCCCAATGCGACGCTCCTCATAGAAATTGACGAACATGGTGGGGTAGTCGCTACTGAACTCGGTGTAAGTGAGGTACCGTTCCTCATCATAGGTCTCGGCGACGATGTAGAGCCTGCCCTCCCACCCCTGTTCAAGGCGTTCTGCCCATCGATCACTCCCATAGAAGTCCACTGCCTCGCTCTCGCCACTTTGGATGATCCCCATACCCAAGATATCATCACCCCACTCACCGTGGAGGTACTCCTCTGCGGTCATCGCATAGAGAAACCAGATTGCATCATCGAGTTGGTTGTCTACATACAGGGTGTAGCGGCCGGTACCGACAAAGGATTCGGGGGTGATGGCGATGGCCCACCCATCATAGGCGGGGTAGAAGGTCCCCCGGTAGTGTCCCCCATCGCTGTCGATGGCGCTATAGGAGAGCTCCGTACTCCCATCGTAGCGGGTGAGTGCCGGAATCTGTGAACGGGGGATCAAGGCCCGCTGGCCAGGAGGCACGATGTGAGGGGAGAGCAGGTTGACCTCGCCCTCCTCACCGCTCTTGGCATCTTCAGCTTCCAACGCAAAGTTCTCAAGGTCCTTGCCGCTCTGGTTCAAGAGGGCGAGCGTTGTTCCTCCGTCTGGATACTGGGAAGCGAGGAAGTCCGATCGATACTGATCGAGGGTGATGTTCAAATTCCAGCTGTCGTAGGCGGGGTCCCACACGCCGTAGTAGTAATCGCCCTCGCCGTCCATAGCGGTAAAGGAGAATGGCAACCCGTCACGCGCTGCGATGGCATTGAAGAGCAGGAGGTGGGAGAGCAGGTCGATGATCCGCCGCTCCCCACTGACGAGCGGGGTCTCTAGCAGGTTCACCACCTCCGGCGAGTAGTGGGCCATCACCGGGTTGTAGAGGTCGAAACGCTCGATGGTGTAGCCGCTGTCGTTGACCAGCGCGAGGCGGGTTCCCCAGCGCTCCAGCGGCGGGTCCTTGATGAAGCGCAGCTCAGGGCCAATGGTTACTTCAGGAGCACTGAGCTCTTGGATCGGTGGCAAGGTCTGCTCTTCGACCATCGGTGAGGCAATAGCCCATCCAACGACCACGGCGAGCAGGAGCGCAACGAGCACTATGGTTCTCTTCTTTTGCATGGCACGTCCCTCTTCTGCCATCAGTGTAGGCGAGAGGCCCGCTATTGCCTAGTATACTAGTAGGGTATTTTGATCAGAAAGTGTGCTTATGCTCCTGGAGCAAGCAGCACCAGGCTGATGGCCATCACCACCATGCCGGCCATCACCCCGCCGATGGCGATGTGGTGCTCCCCATACTCCTCGGCGGTGGGCAGCAGCTCATCCAGGGAGATGTAGACCATGATGCCGGCGATCGAGGCGAAGACGAAGCCGAAGGTCAGGTCGTTGAACCAGCGGCGGAGGAGGAAGAAGCCGACGAAGGCGCCCACCGGTTCGGCCAGGCCGCTGAGGGTGCCGTAGAGGAAGGCCTTCTTGCGACTCTGTGTCGCATAGTAGATCGGCACGGAGACGGCCACCCCCTCAGGGATGTTGTGCAGCGCGATGGCGATGGCGATGCTCACCCCCAGCGCCGGGTCGCTGATCGCCGCCATGAAGGTGGCAAGGCCTTCGGGGAAGTTGTGGATGGCGATGGCCAGTGCGCTGAAGAAGCCCATCCTCATCAGCTTCTGGTTGTGGGCCTCGCGTTCCCCCTCAGGGTGGGTGGGAATCTCGTGGGGGTTCTCGGCATCGGGGATGAGCTTGTCGATGAGGGCGATGACGACAATACCGACAAAGAAGGCGATGGTGGTCATGAGGTAGCCACGCCGCGGGCCCAGCACCCCCTCCAGCGCGATGCGGGCCTTGACGAAGATCTCGATGAGCGAGACGTAGATCATCACTCCGGCAGAAAAGCCGAGCGAGGCGGCAAGGAACTTGGGGTTGAACTCCTTGGAGAAGAAGCTCATCAGCGAACCGATGCCGGTGCTCAAGCCGGCGAACAACGTCAATCCAAAGGCGATACCGAGCGTGGTGGCATCAATTGTGTACATCCGTGTCTCTCCCGTGAAACCACCCTACCATGAGAGGCACGCAATGGGCAACAAATTCTCGCTCCTTCGTCTGGTGACCCCTCGATTCCATACCCGACAATAGTGCACCAAAGTGGCCTGTACCCCTCTTGCATATTCAATCGCTTATGTCGATATTATGAGTAGGGGCCAGCATGACCACACTCGGTGTTCCTGCCATCCCCACAGAGGATGAGAGCCATGGTAAGATACCGACCACATGATGCGATGATCGTCGAGAGTGGACAGAGTATTGTGACTACCCCATTCTTACTGGACATCCTCGACTCCGCCTTGATCGAAAACCTCCAGCGAGGCAACATCGCCGAGGCGTATGGAGTCCTGGATCTCTTGATCAGCTTGATCCAAACCCAGGAGGGCAATACCCTCAGCGAGGATGAGGGCAAGCGGATTCTCAGTCAAGTGAAGCTCGCGATGAAGCAAGGCAACATCGCAGGGGCAAAGCAGCATATGGTGGAGTTTGTCCTACGCTAGGCGTAGACAAGAGCGCACGACGATAGGGTCCCATCCGGGACCCTCTTTTATCGCCCGATCGAGTAGTACTCCACCCCCGCCTCCAACATCCGTTTCACGTCAAAGAGGTTGCGCCCATCGTAGACGAGCGGGGTCCTCATCAGGGTTTTGAACCGGGCAGGATCCATCGCCTTGATCTCAGGCCAGTCGGTGAAGATGAAGCAGACCTGCGCTCCTGCGATCGCCTCCTCCACGCTTTGGGCATACCCCATGTCATAGGCATACTGGCGTTTGCAGTTCTCCTCAGCCACTGGATCGAACGCGGTGATCAGGGCCCCCTGCTCCAAGAGGCGGGGGATGTTGTAGATCGCCGGCGCTTCTCTCAGGTCATCGGTGCCCGCCTTGAAGGCAAGGCCGAGGACCGCCACCTTGATGCCGCTGAAGGTGATCATCCGGCTGGAGGCCTTCTTGAAGAGGCGGTAGCGCTGATCGTTGTTCACATCGACTGCGGCAGCGACGGTTCTCAGGTTGTACCCATACTGGGCAGAGAGGTACTGCAGGGCTTTGGTATCCTTGGGAAAGCAACTGCCCCCATACCCGATGCCGGCGCGCAGGAACTTGCTGCCGATGCGCTCGTCATAGCTCATGCCGAGGGCCACATCCTCGATGTCAGCGCCCACAAGCTCACAGAGATTGGCCACATCGTTCATGTAGGAGATCTTCAGCGCCAAGAAGTCGTTGGCAGCGTATTTGGTCATCTCGGCACTGCGACGGCTGACGACGACCATCGGTTGGTCGAAGGGTTTGTAGAGCTCGCGCAAGATCGCCTCGGCGTGGCGGTCCTCCACCCCGATGACGATGCGCGCGGCGTGCATCATGTCATGGATGGCGCTGCCTTGGGCGAGGAACTCTGGATTGGAGGCGACCTCCACCCGCACCGGGCGGACCAATGAGTCCTTTATGAACTGCTCCACCTTGTCGTTGGTCCCCACCGGCACGGTGGACTTGACCACCACCAGACAATCGCGTTCGACGTTCTCGGCAATCTGGCGGGCCACCGAGGCGACATAGGCGAGGTTTGCCGACCCATCGGGCAACTCAGGCGTCCCCACCCCGATGAAGATCACATCCGGCTCTTTGTAGGCACTTGCATAGTCGGTGGTGAAGCGAAGCCGTCCACTGGCAAGCCCCTCTCTCAAATACTCCTCCAGATCCTTCTCATAGATGGGGCTGATGCCCTTGTTCAGCTGCTCGACCTTCTGTTCATCGATGTCTACGCACGTCACCTGGTGGCCCACCTTGGCAAAGCAGACCCCTGCCACCAACCCCACATAGCCGGTTCCCGAAATCGTCAGCTGCATGCATCACCTCCCTCTCTCCTCCAAAACTTGTGTTATAGTACCACAGGGAGAGCAAAGAATGGAGAAGATCGTTGGCGCATATGCGCCAATCATCCATCAACCAAAATTTTTGGACAGCTACTATGCCTACACTGAAATTTGAATCTCAGAAGACAGTTGCAATGACTGATGCCAGAAATTGTAATAGTCAAGCTTTTGAATCGCCTCATCGTTTAGCCTGTTCTTTTCTGATGGGTCTTTGATAGTCAGAACCAAACAATACTCCAACGGCGGCAATTCTTTCTCCATGTCTCGGTATTTCCTTGTGATCTGATCGCGATAGAGGCCCTGTAAATGGAGATACCATGAACGCTTTTGACCCAAGTACCGTTGCTTTGATACTGCTGTGAATGTATCGAAATCTGCTACATATTTTTTAACGGGATGATATTTCCCTCGATAGACCAACGCCCGTTCAGTAGCAAAATGATGGCTATACTGCATTGCCCGTCTACTTATCACGCTGTCAGTAAACACATTCTTGCTGCCCAATCTTCCGATGGGATTCAAGACATTTGATTTGCCCATGTCCCGTTGTTGCTTATAGCTGTACGATCCGAATTGCAACTCAATTTCAGACTGGCAGAACTCAAGGCCTTGGCTTGGATCTATTAGGGGTTTATGTACGAGTGTTGCGGTTATTTGACCACGATAAAAACCATTTTCAATTAGACATTCAGGCATTGGGAAATCCAAGATTTCAACTTTCTTACCATTTACAAGAGCTGCTCTTATGATCAAAGTAATCTCATCTGGACTGTCATGGAGAATGTCTTGAATTGAACTTGGGATACCGTAACCACAGAGGTTTACACGATCCGGGTCAGAGAGCTTCAACGAGGCAGGATACTGAGCGGAGTGAATAATAAGTGCCTTAATCAGAAGAGGTTCAAATGATAGGTCCATTGATTGTGTCAGTCTGCATGCAAGGCCAGAAACTCTTGGAGTTGAAACACTACTACCAACTGTACTCTCAATCGCACCATTCTTTGAAATTACTGACACTCCAGTTGGTATCACCGTCTGGCTTTGCGGATCTATTCTGGCATTGCCTCCATAGTGGCTCACATCGGGCTTTATGAGAAAGTTGGGCCCGGGTCCCTTTCTCGTAAACGGTGAAGGATGACCTATCATTGAATAGTCTCCATCCCGTTGCTTGTGAGCAACAGAACCAACAGTAATGCACATCACAGATTCAGACCCTTGCGTAATCGGTTTGTGCTTGTCCTTTTCAAACTTAAAATCATTGCCACAAGATTTACAGATAAGGATGTCATTCTTAGTTTGTAACTCATCCAACACCTTGGCGAAGTCCGAATAAGCATCAGGGCAAAATGTATCCATCAGACTAAAGGACATATTCCATATTTGGACGTCAGAGAACATCGTCACTGCTTCCTTAATGTTCAATATGAGCTCATCCTCGTCAATTTGGGTATTATGTCCGTTCGGGATCACTGCACAATCCACCAACTCAAACCCATCGCTTCCAACCCAATCGGTACCTTCAAGCAGATCGCCAAAAAGTGCAACACTGGCTACCTGTGTACCATGCCCAAAGTCTAAAGAATCTAAAATATATTGGGAGAACCTTCTTTCTACCATCCACGGCTTAAAAGACTCAAGCTCTGCAATTCCGGTATCAAGCACGCCGAGTTTCGCGTAATGAACATCAGGATCTCTATGGATTGAAGGCACTGGTTGGGTTGAACGAAAAGAGTCCAGTTCGATTGAAAACGAAGGCATGGGAACTAATTCTTCTACCAATCCAAATTCAGGAGTATTCCTTAGGTCCTCAATCTGCGCCGCACCTATATTCTTGAGTTTGTAGATCATTGGTCCACCTTCCAAATACGTTGTACCAGAAAAGTCGAGCTCGTGTGCTTTCAACATCAAAGTCATCTTCTCTGCATTTCTCTCATTGATATTGTGGTCCCCAAAATCTAGCAGTTTTATTTTATAGCACAACTTCTTGTTCTAGAATCTCAACCTGCGGATCGTATAAAGAGAAGGATTCAATACAGCTGATGGCCCGAGAGAAATCTTCAGCATTTTTCAATCTTTCCTCAAGAATCTCAAATTGGGGCAGTGAATCGACCTCAACAAGCAACGCGTCATGGCCTTTTAGCCCAATCACTGGATTTCTGTTCTTCGTCTGAAGGAATTCAACAATATGAACCCTCCGTGTCTTCGCTGTCGCCGAAGAATCAAGGCACACCTTTAGGATGTGAGATACTTGGATGAGTGCATACGCCTTGATTCGTTCTTCGTTGACAACAAGGCGAAGAGATTTTTGGAGTTTTACAGCTTTATCTAATAGTTCCTCACCAGTGAGCACCCACTTCGGTTTTTCGCCCCCTCCCCCTTCAATCCGATGATAATCCTCTTCTCTTGGCCTTATCAGTGTCAACGGCCGTTTCACTCTATTCATATGGCATCCTTCGACAACGTCTGAATTCTTCGAAGCGGGAACCCTTGTTCACCGTTCAATTCTCGATGAGCACACCCCATCGAAAGCAATTGCTGAATAAGATAATCCTGCTCAATCTGTCCATGGTGCTTGAACAGAATCAGTTCCTTGAGCACATCACTTGCGAACAGCACTTTTCCTCCCAATAAAAACCTTCTGCGCAACGCGTTGGTAAGTACAGTACGAATATCGGCATGACTCACTTCTACACATGCGTCGACGATCTGTCCCATCTTCTTTTCATTGCCAAGAATCTTGTTGGGTTTTCCCTCCAACACCAGCTCCACCATTCGTCTCATCTCTTCTTGGGCAGGGTAATCGAGATGGAGGACTCTTGAGAATCGTCTCCAAATCGCTGGATCGAGCAGGTTCTCGTGATTCGTGGCTGCCAACAAAATTGTTGATGAGCCAAGGGCATCGATATTTTGAATCAAGCTGTTGACCACTCGCTTCAATTCACCAAGCTCGTTCTTATCATCACGTAGCTTTGCTATGACATCGAACTCATCCAGGAAAAGAATGCACTGTTGGCGAGAGACATAGTCGAACACTTTGCGGATGTTCTTTGCAGTGCTACCCAACAGGGAAGAGACCAAGCCATCTAATCGAGCTGTGACAAGCGGAAGACCAATGCTCGAGGCGATAAGAGAGGCAACCGTACTTTTACCGCATCCAGGAGGTCCATAGAGCAACATGGTGTGTTGTACTTCGATTCCTTGGGCAAGCAGCAGATCTCGCCTCTCATAACCTTCGACAAACTGTGAGACTTCCCACTCCACCGATGGAAGCAGCACAACCTCTTCAGGCTTGACGTAAGGAGACGTCACTTCCACTAGCTCAAGTCTGCTCTCGCTATCCAACGGCTTTGATGTAAAGCTGTCCAACGTCACCATCGAGGGCGTCGCTCTCCGTTCTAAAAGCTTCTCGATCTTGTCGGCAATTCGATGTTCTTGTTGGCGTTTGAGGTTGTTCGCAAGAACCGCCGCATACGCATAGACCCGCTCCTTGTCGCCAACAAGGCCACCCTCAATGATTTTTAAGAGCTCGGTATACATTGTTTCTCCTTATCATTCAGTATACCGTAATGCGTATAATTTGCAATCAGATCCTTTATTACCGTAGGTGAAAATGGAAATTCTGGCTATTTTATCGGTGATTTCGTTATCATATTTATATATTTTATGATATTCCCATATCAAAATCAGCTTTCATTTGCAAGAATAATCCTACACTCAACACAAGATTGCAGTATACTTGAGAAGGGAGCAAAGAATGGAGAAGATCATTGCTGCAAGCGTTCAATTCACCCATCGAGCTGGAGACAAGCACTACAACCTGGCGGTCATCGAACGCTTCGTCACTGAAGCCCACAAGAAGGGAGTCCAGCTCATCGCCTTTCCTGAGATGTGCATCACCGGCTACTGGCATGTACGTACCCTGTCAGAAGAAGATGTACGCTCCCTCAGTGAACCGATTCCCAACGGGCCATCAACCCAGGGGCTGCTGGCCCACGCAGATCACCACCAGATGGCCATCGGGGCGGGCCTCATCGAGCTCGGTGAGGATGGCGCGCTCTACAACAGCTATGTCGTCGCCCTCCCTGATGGGCGTCACTATACCCACCGCAAGCTCCATACCTTCATCAGCGCCCACATGACAAGCGGCTCCTCCTATACGGTCTTCGAGCTCAAAGAGGGGGTGACGGTCGGCGTACTGACCTGCTACGACAACAACATCATCGAGAACGTACGCATCACCGCCCTCATGGGAGCACAGATTCTCCTTGCTCCCCATCAGACCGGTGGCTGCAACTCTGCAAGCCCAGGGGGCATGAAGACCATCGATACAGAGCTCTGGGAGCAGCGCTCGAGCAGGGAGGCGGAGCTCAGAGCGGAATTTGCAGGGGCGAAGGGACGAGGGTGGCTCATGCGGTGGCTCCCCAGCCGCGCCCACGACAACGGCCTCTATATCCTCTTCTCCAATGGCGTTGGCCGTGACGACAATGAGGTGCGTACCGGCTCAGCGATGATCATCGACCCCTATGGGACAATCCTCGCTGAGTCTGTAGCCATCGAAGATGATATGGTGGTTGCAGAGCTCGACCTCACCACCATCGCTGCCAGCAATGGACGGCGGTGGATGAAGGCGCGAAGACCTGACCTGTATGGCCCTATCGCTCTGCCCACCGGCTTGGAGGAGGAGACGCGCACAGTGCGTTTTGCCTATGATGATTCGCCTCACTCCTGATGACGGTAGAGTACCGTCTTCTGGTACTCTGACGGGAGGATTCCGTAGCGCTTTTGGAAGGCACGCCGAAACGTCTGGGGGCTCGCATAGCCGACAAGGAGCGTTACCTCTGCAATGGAGATCTGAGCCTCTGCGAAGATGGTGCGGGCGCGCTCGAGGCGATAGCTCTCCAGATATTGGGCGAACGAACTCTCCATGCGCGTCATCATGAAGTGGTAGAGAAAGCTCTCCTTCATGGAGAAGGCGGCTGCCATATGGGAGAGGTTGAGCGAGACATCGGTGTAATGCGCTTCGATATAGGAGACGATGCGCCCGATGAGCCCTTCATCGCTGTCGCTTTTGGCCTTGCCCACCGCTTCAGCTTGAGAGAGGAAGAAGCGCCGCGCTTCCTCGGCGGAGGTGAAGAGCGACGATGGCAGCGGGGCGCGGAGGCTTTGGCTCAGTGTGATGGCCGAGGCGTAGAGGGAGCGCATCAAGTTGGCATGCTCTTCGCTGCCCAGGCTTCGCTTGGAGAAGTTCTCCTCCTCGATGGTAGAGAGCACTTCACCAGTTACTGCAAGATCACCGCGAATGACCGAGGTGTGGAGCTTCCGCTCCATCTCGGTGGTGTAGTGATAAGGATCCTTCTTGAAGGAGAGCGCATCATGGCGGGCAAAGCCTGAGAGCGTACGGTCATGGGTGAGGCGCTGCTGCACTTCGCTGCACTCCACCGTGGCAGTGAAGATTTCGTCGAGTTGTTGTTTCGCCGAACTTGCCGCCATGGTGAAGGAGAGCGGGGAGACCTTGGAGAATTCGTGGTAAAAGCGGTCGATACGACTTTGGAGCGAGGGGCAGTCCACATGCCAGATCATCACCCAAATGGAGAAGGATGAGTCCATGTAGAGGTAGTGTTGGCTTGAGAAGATCTCGTCAGCCTGCTTGGCGGCGACTATCCGGGTGAAGTCTAAATCCTCTAAAAGCTCGTCGCTGAGCACATCCTGGGCATCGCTGGCAGCGATGTGGATCATCTGGAAGAACAAGGCGGAGGTCAAGTCGATGTCCGCTTGGGCTTGACGCAGCATCGCCTCAATTTCGGTGGTGGTGAGCATCCGCCCATGGATCAGGCGACGGAAAAAGGTATCGATGATGAAGGGAGTACCCCCCTTTTGGCGCACCGCACTGCGATCTTCGGCCACGATCGAGGAGATGGCGCGCACCGCCTGCTCGTACGGTAACGGTCGCTCTCCATCCCCGACAAGTCCCAGAAGCTTGTTCCAACTGCGGTTGCTGCGAATCATGATGAGCATGGACGAGAGGCTCAACACGAGGAAGGTCCCGATGGAGAGGGCGGCTACCACACTCCACATCGGGGAGAGCATCGCATTGATCTCACTGAGCCGGAGCAGGCTGTGAAAGCGCAAGCCACTTGCTTCGCTTGATAGTACCGAAAGGATGTACGCCTCTCCATCAATGGCTAGGCGGTGTTGCCCATCACGATACTGCTCGCCCTGGATCAACGACGGATCACCCGATGACATGATCAGCCTCCCCGCAAGATCGGTGATATAGACGGTGGGGTTAGCTCCCTCGATGGGCTCGGAGAGCAGGTTGGTAAAGTAATCGGCATCGAGGAGCATAACGACCTTGCCGGCATTGGAGGTGGGGTTATTGAGTGGGAAGGTCTGCACCAGTGGGATGACCCGCCGCTCTCGCCCGTGAACGATGGCCGTGACCTGAGGGAAGAAGGAGCGGGAGAAGGAGGGGGTGAGGTATCTGGTGCGGAACTGGCGGTAGTTGAGATCTTGGAAGGCGAAGAGAGAGGGGTACATCTGCTCAGGGTCGAGGAAGGCGTTGGTGGAGCAGAGGATATAGCCGCTGCGGTTGGAGTAGAGGTAGATTTCAGCGAGCATCGCATTGATGCCCGTTGCCACCGGCAACACACTCTTGGCGTCGATGAGGCTCTGGATCTCGCCGCTCCCTCCTTCGATGGGACCCTGGTACATGAACTTGGCGATTGTATTGTCCAAGAGCAAAAGCTGGCTGAGCTTGAAGGCTTGATCGACCGAGAGGTCGGTGGTCGTGCGGATCAGGTTCAGCATCGCATACGCTTGCTCCTGCTTCTCAGACCGCACCGTCCGTATAACCCACCATTGGGCGAAGAGGAGGATGATGAGCGAGAGGAGGAGCACGATGAAGAAGATGATCATCGGCCGAGACATGCGAATGGAGCGCTCCCGCTTCTTCATGGGAAGCACAGTATACCACAACGAGGGCCTACGCAAAGAGAATATCAATCGTCAAGCCACGCCACACTCTCCCAGATGGCAATCCCATCATTGGAGAGCGCCGGGCCTGGGGTGCTTCGCCCAAGACGGACTATCTGGGTCAGCTCAGCCCTCATCGAATCGACCACGGTAGCATGCACGTGCGCCACGTTGTTCGTCTCGCCGATGTCTGTCTCCAGATTATAGAGCTGGACCGGTGGCAACCCCTCCTCCTCTTTACTCTTGGGACGGGGAAAGGACCAGCCCCCTGAGCCGGGACACATCTCCAGCTTCCACCGACTGCGTCGCAGTGAGAGCGAGCCGTCGAGGCTCTGGTGGATCAACGAAGAGCGCACCGCGGGTCCGTTTGGTTGCCGCATCAAGGGGAGCATGCTCACACTGTCCGGCGCTTCATCATCGGCGAGGGGGTAGCACAAAAGGTCAGCAAGCGTGGCGTAGAGGTCCACGAGACCAACAAGCTGCGTACAACGTACTCCCCCCTTGATCATCGCCGGCCACCGCATCAAGAGCGGGATGCGGTGCCCGCCCTCGTAGATGTCGCTCTTCATGCCCCGGAAGATGTAGGAGGGGTTGTGTCCCGCCCGCTTGAGCGCGGCAAAGTCGGCAGCGGGGGAGCATCCATTGTCGCTGGTCATGATGACGAGCGTCTCCTCTTCGATGCCCCGCTCCTTGAGAGCAGCGAGAACACGTGCCACTCCACTGTCGCAGTGGAGCACGAAATCACCGTAGGCGTTGGTGTTGGAGGTGCCGTGAAACTCCGTTTTGGGGAGAATCGGGGTGTGCGGCCCAGTCAGTGAGAGGAGGAGGAAGAACGGCTCTTCATGCTCCTCCTCGATGATCCTCACCGCTCGGTCAGTGAGGGTGTCCAGCACCTCTTCATGAACGAAATCAGGGGCGGTGACCCCCTCTCTCCAGAAGCCCATACCTTCTCCTTTGGTGACGGTGTTCGGGACAGCGGTGAAGTGATCATCCTTGATGTAGGCGTAGGGGGGCATGTCAAGGGATGCGGCGATGCCGAAGAAGGTGTCGAAGCCCACCGAGGTGGGTCCGTGCGCAATCGCCTTGGTGTAGTCGACAGGGTAGCTGTCGCCGAACTCTGCCTCCTCGACAAAGCCCTCCCCTTTGGGTAGGCCGAGGCCGAGGTGCCACTTGCCTACCAGGTGGGTGCGGTACCCACACTGCCTGAGCATCTGGGCGACCGTCTTGGTGTGCTCCTCGATGAGCGGCTCAGAGAAGCCTCCGAGGACGGAGCTTTTAAGGCGAGAGCGCCAGTTGTAGCGTCCGGTGATGATGGAGTAACGACTGGGGGTACAGACAGCGCTCGTAGCATGGGCATCGGTGAAGGAGACTCCTTCACCGGCGATGCGGTCGAACGCAGGGGTCTGGAATGCGCTCTTTTCATTGAGGGCGCCGACATCCCCATACCCCAAGTCATCGAAGAGGATGTAGATGATGTTCGGTTTCATGGCGTGTGTTGAAAGCGCACAAGGCCAAAAATGGCCTTGTGCATCGATGGTGAATGATCTTACCGGTACTGGCGGTCATATGCAGTTTGCATCAACTTCAGCACGGCCGGCAGTTGCAGCTTGTCCAAACCTGCCACGTAGTCGTTCCACACCTTGTCGTCATTGACATCCATGGAGCCGACCATGAATTTGACAGCGCTCTGGCGGATGTAGTTGGCGAGTTCACGCTGGACGGTGGAGTACTTCTCGCTCTCGTCGGCGGTGAACTTGAGGGTGGGGACTTCGAGATCGGTCCGTTCATACGGCTTGTAGAGCTCAGCTGTCTCATCGTAGAGCACCTTCTCGTTGTTATCGGGCTTGTAGTAGCGCGCGTCGTTGCGAGAGATGTCCTCGACCGCCAAGCCGTTCTTCATCGTCGGCGTCGGAGCACCGGCATAGACCTGGATCCACGTGTCGTTTTGCGGGTCCTTGTCGTTCCACTGTGTCAGTGCCTTCCAGATAGCGGGCTTGCCGTCAAGACCGACGGTGCCGGCATCGGCCCAAGCCCATGCCTCGCCCTCGAAACCGTTGCGCTGCAACAGAGTTCCCTCAAGGCTGTACATGAAGTCGAAGTAGCGCATGATCGCATCGGCATAGGGGCTCTTGCTCGAGACCACTACCCGTCCGATGCCCGGGTTCTGGAAGAAGACGACGGCATTCTGCTCGCCCTTGGGTCCCTTCAGCGGTGCAATGGCGCGGTAGTTGTTGAAGCGATCACCACCGATGGTGGAGAACTGGCCTCTCCAGCCACCTGCCACGAAGCCAACCGTCGGCTGGGCCGAGCTCTCGACGAGCTGGGTCAGCTGGCTGGAGTCCTGGGTGAAGGAGCCGTTGTAGAGCAACCCTTCGCGGTAGAGCTTGTTGATGAACGCCAGACCCTCGCGGAAGGCGGCCTTGTTGACGGCGGTGTCGACCTTGCCGTTGCTCATCAGGAAGCCGACGTCGCTGACGGCGTTCGCGTTGATGTCGGTGTCGAGGTCACAGTAGATGAAGGAGTTGAGGATGAAGCGCTCGACGTGGTCGCTCCAGCCGATGATCGAGCCAGCCAAGGGAATCTCGTCTGCCCGTCCATTGCCGTTGGGGTCCTGGGTCTTGATGGCCTTGAGCACGGCATAGAACTCATCGATGGTGGTCGGGGTCTTGAGGCCAAGCTTGTCGAGGAAGGGCTGGTAGACGAAGAGCTTTGCCTGGTTTGAGCAGTGGTAGCACCCCTCCAAGCGAGGCAGCGAGTAGATGTTGCCGTCGATGTTGGTCATGTAGCCGACGCCGCCGGGGAACTCTTCGAATGCCTTCATCAGGTTGGGCATCCACTCATTGGAGTAGTACTTGTTCAGCGGAAGGAAGAGCCCTTCCTGGGTGCCGTAGTTGGTCTCTTGGTCAAAGGTGATGCCAAAACCAAGGAAGGCGTCTGGGTAGTCGCCGCTGGCGAGCACCAGGGCGAGCTTCTCGGTAGCCGCCTGTTCAGGGACCATGATGAAGTTCACCTTCACACCGGTCAGCTCCTCCATGTACTTGGAAAAGCGGTTGGTGTTGTAATCTTCGACGCACGGGGGCTGTGCCACCATGATGTCGACAGTGATGGGGCTTTTTACGATCGGGAAGGTCCCGAGCGGGGTATACTCGACCTTCGCCGCGGCCGGGGTAGCCTTTGTCCCCTGGGCCATGAGAGCGGTCGGCACCAAGAGGGCGACGACCAGGGTGATCAACAATGTCTTTCTCATTTCATTCCTCCTATGATCTCAGCTGTCAGGCAGCTGGAACGTCCTATCCTTTGACCGACCCGATCATCACACCTTTGACGAAGAACTTCTGCACGAAGGGGTAGATGAGCAAGAGCGGCACACTGGCAACGACGATGACCGCGTAGCGGATCGTCTCACTGAGCCCTTGGGCTCTGATCGCAGCCTCCACGTCGACGGTCATCGACGGGGTGTTGCGGTTGATGATGAGAATATTGCGTAGCACGATCTGCAGCGGGTAGAGTGCTTGATTCTGCAGGTAGAGCAGTGCATCGAAGTACTTGTTCCACTGCCCCACCGCATAGAAGAGACCAAGCACCGCGATGATGGCCCCGCTGAGCGGGAAGACGAAGGAGATGAGGAAGCGGATGTCCGAGCACCCGTCGATGGTCGCTGCCTCGTAGAGCTCGTCGCTGATGTTCTCCTGGAAGAAGGTGCGCGTGATGATGACATTCCATACGGTAATGGCATTGGGCAGGATGATTGACCAGCGGCTGTCATAGAGGCCGAGGTTGCGCACCACCAGGTAGAGCGGGATCGTGCCACCGCTGAAGAGCATGGTGAAGAGAATCAGCTTGGTGACCAGGCTCCGGCCATAGAACTCCTTGCGTGAGAGCGGATAGGCCAAGAGCACGGTGAGCAATACACTGACGACGGTACCGACGACCATGTAGTAGAGGCTGTTGAGATAGCCGCTTACAATCTGCTTGTTGGTGAAGACGGCCTTGTAACTGATCAGGTCGAACTGGACCGGGAAGAGCCACACCTTCTTTGCGATGACCGCCTGGGGATTGCTGAAAGAGCAGGAGATGATGTAGAGCAGCGGATAAAGGACGAGGAGCAAGCTGACGGTCAAGAAGGTGTTGACCATGAGGGAAAAGAGGCGGTCTTCCCACAGTTCTCTTTGTTTGTAGTGCATTACCAGAGCCCTCCGTCCTTGCTGCGCAGCTTTGCCACCTTATTGAAGGTGAGGATCAGGATGATGTTGATCACGCTGTTGATCATGTCGATGGCGGTTGAGTAGCTGAAGTCGCTGTTGATAAGGCCCATCTTGTAGACGTAGGTGCTCATGATCTCGGCGCTCTCCAGATTCAGCGGGTTCTGCATCAAGAAGGCCTTTTCAAAGCCGAGGCTCATGACAAAGCCCATGTTCATGATGAACATGATGATGATGGTGTTCTGGATCGATGGCAGGTCGACGTACCAGATCTTCTGGAACTTGTTCACCCCATCGACCTTGGCCGCCTCATAGAGCTCCGGGTTGATACCCGTGAGCGCGGCGAGGTAGATGATGGCGTTGTAGCCGGTGTTTTGCCAGAGCGCCGACCACACGTAGATGTGTTTGAAGAGCTTCGCCTCACCCATGTAGTTGAGTGAATCCTTGCCAAGAAAGCCGCGCACGGTATTGAAGAGGCCGAGGGCGGGGTCGAGGAACTGCATGAGGATCGCCACCATGACGACGGTGGAGATGAAATACGGCGCGTACGTGATCATCTGCACGCTCTTGCGCCAGAGGCGACTGCGCGTCTCGTTGAGCGCGATGGCCAGGATGACAGCCAACGGGATCGAGGAGACGAGGGCGTACATACTGAGGAGGAAGGTGTTGTACATGATCCTAAGGCTCGAGGGGTTCTTGAAGAACTTGGTGAATTGATAGATCCCCACCCACGGACTTCCCCAGATACCCCGGCTGACGCGATAGCGCTTGAAGCCGAGGAGGATGCCGTACATCGGTACGTACTTAAAGAGGATGAAGTAGAGCATCGGCAGGGCAACGATGAGGTAGAACTGCCAGTGGCGGCCCATCTTCGACCAGACGCTCTGTTTTTTCGGGTGTGTTGCAACACTGTTCATGACAAAATCGTCGCACGGTCATCCAAAGCATGGTAGAGGCAACTTTCCAAAGAGAGACCACAACAGCACTGAAGAGGCGTCACATTTTCAAAGAAGGGTCGTCTTTTGAAAATGTGACGCCTCTCCTGTCGCACTTTGAAACTTTGCCTCTGTAATCTTCGCCCGTTCTCCCATAGGCTATACTCAAGGAAATTAGTATGGACCACACACGACGCACCAGCGATTGGCAAGACCTTGCATTCGGCCTCTTCATCCACTTCGGCCTCTACTCGCTCCTTGGAGGGGTACACGACGGGCAGATTATCCGCCGCGGCTACTCGGAGCAAATCCTCTCCCACGGCCACCTCCCGCAGGCTGACTACGAAGCACTGACCAGCGAGTTCACCCTCCCCGCCTTCGATGCACAGCACATCGCACGGACGGCAAGGGAGGCGGGAATGCGATATGTGGTGATCACGACCAAGCATCACGACGGGTTCTGCCTCTTCGATACCGAAACGACCGACTACAAGAGCACCAACAGTGCCTGCAAGAAGGATATCGTACAGGAACTGGCAGAGGCCTGTACAAGGGAGGGGCTCGCCTTCGGCCTCTACTACTCGTGGATCGACTGGCACTTCCCCCAGGCCCTGCCCATCTCGAGCCACAACAGCGATGCAATTCCTCCTGCTCACCAAGCGCTCAATATCGCCCAATTGACTGAGCTCTTATCCAACTACGGACCGATCTCGGAGCTGTGGATGGACATGGGCGCGCCCACACCCGAGCAGAGCAGGGAGGTGAAGAGTCTGGTGCGAACGCTTCAGCCTGGCTGCATGGTCAACGGACGGATTTGGAATGATGAGCAGGACTTCTTGACGATGGGGGACAATCAACTGCCAACCGTCGCACTCAACTGCCCCTGGCAGACCCCAGCCTCAATCTACAAGGAGACGTGGGGCTACCGCAGCTGGCAGGAGCGCGGCGATAAAGAAGAGAAAATCAGGGAACTTTCAGAGACTGCTCGCACCGTCGCCTCTCAGGGAGGCAACTACCTGCTCAACATCGGCTTGATGGGAGACGGCGCTATCCAACCGTTTGAAGAGCAGGTACTCATTGGTATCGGCGAGGCGCTGAAAGAACAGCCACTTAAACGCAGCGCAACGATTGAAGTTCAACCCGTCACCTTCCTGGAGAGCGAGTTACTCCTCAGTACACCACAGATACTACACCGCTACACCGGAGGGGAGTACTACTCCTACCGCCCCATTGCCACTACCTTAGTGTGGACCATCTCCGTAGAAGAGCAGA
>JALOBD010000221.1 GCA_023228445.1 Sphaerochaeta sp.
TGACCTTCTGCTTGGAGAAGAGGTTGAGGAATTTGGCGAAGAGCACCCCGGCGATCGAGTCGAAGATAAAGGCCAAAAGCCCGAGGCCCATGATCATCACCGTCTGGACGGTGACAAAGCGATCGGCTTTCATCGTCGCGGCGATGGTGATGCCCAAGAGCAGCGTGATGAGGTTGACCAGCGTCGTCTGGGCAGTCTCGGAGAGGGAGTCAAGCACGGTACACTCACGAATGAGGTTTCCGAACATCAACAATCCAACCAACGAGACCGATGCCGGGGCTACGTAGCCGGCGACGACGGTGACGATGATGGGAAAGAGGATCTTCGCCCGCTTGGAGACGTGACGGGGATTGTACGTCATGCGAATCATCCGCTCCTTCTTCGTCGTCACCAGCTTGATGGCAAAAGGCTGGATAATCGGCACCAATGCCATGTAGGAGTAGGCAGCGATGGCAATCGGTCCCATGTACTGCGACCCCAACACCTGGGCGACGAGGATCGATGTCGGTCCGTCAGCAGCCCCGATAATCCCAATCGATGCGGCATCGACGAGGCTGAAGCCCAAGAGCGTCGCCACGCTGATGGTGGCAAAGATCCCCCACTGGGCCGCCGCCCCGAAGAGGATCAGCTTGGGGTTGACCAAGAGAGGCCCGAAGTCGATCATCGCCCCGATGCCGATGAAGAGGAGCAGCGGCATCGCCTCGGCGGCATGGATACCCATCGAGAAGAGCCAGTCGAGGATACCCTCGACCTGCCCGATACCCGTCATCATCTGTGTGATGGCCCCACTGTAGGGCAGGTTAACCAAAATCGCACCAAAGCCCATCGGCAGGAGCAACGATGGCTCCAGTTTTTTGGTGATGGCGATGAAGATGAGCAGTGTGCCCACCCCGTACATGACCAGTTGTTTCCACGTTGTTGCAAGAAGGCCGTCCAGCAAAAAGCTCATCGGGACCCCCCCATTGAAGTAATGATAGGGGGAGAAGTTGACTTCGCCTCTCGGCAATGAAGCTCCCCCGACACCCCACATCATAGATGCTCGGATGGCCGAGGTCAAATGAAAGGTAAAAAAAGCTCGCTTGACAAAGATTGAGGCATGGATGACCATTTGGCCATGGACCCACCGATTCTCAAAGAGAGCACATACTTTCACGACCCCACCATGCAGCTGAAGGTCATCAAGCGTGACCCCGAGATTCCCTATCGGATCCACGGTCATGAATTCCATGAACTGGTCGTCATCCAGAGCGGGCGGGGTATCACCTACACCAACGAGGTCGAGTACTCCGTCGGGGAGTGCTCGGTCTTCTACGTTCCCCCGGGAGCCTTGCACGGCTACAAGGAGTTGGACCACCTGGTGCTGTACAACATCATCTGGGGGGACCGCCTGATCAAGAAACAGACCTTCGACCTTGAGAAGTTGCCTGGCTTCACCTCGATCTTCGCTGCCACCGAGGTGGTGATGATGCACCTCACCCCCTCGCAGTTCACCGAGCTCATTCCGATCATCCAGCTCTTGGAGAAGGAGTGCGACGACCTCTCCTACGGCTCAGGCAGCCGCATCGCCGCCTACGCCTACCTCTTGGAGGTCTTCGTTACCCTGAGCCGAATCTTCGACCAGACACCCAACAGCGCAAACCGTACCGCCCGCCTGCTCTGGGACATCTTCGCCCATATGGATAAGCACCTTGACCAACCGATCACCACCGAAGAGCTGACCACCATCGCCGCGATGAGCAGCAGCACCCTCAACCGCACCTTCAAGCGGGCAACCGGCCTCTCTCCGATCGAGTTTCACATCCACAAGCGGATCGCCAAGGCGTGTACCCTAATCCAGCAGCGTGGTCTCTCCATGGCCCAGGTGGGTGAGGCGTGCGGCTTTACCGACCCCAACTACTTCTCCCGCCAGTTTCGCAAGGTCATGGGGATGAGTCCAAAGCAGTACCAACGAATCTTCACGAGCCGCTTTGCGTAAGGGATTCAAGGGCGATCACCACCGATGAGAAGATGTTCTGCTCCCCGAGAAGGCGGATGAGGTCGAGCCGCTCCATGAGCGAGCGCACCGGCTTCTGCAGCCCGACGACGAGCACCTCCACCCCTTGGCTCCTGCAGAGGCGCACAATGTCAGCCAGTTCATTGATCGAGCTGTGGTCGATGGAGGGCACCCCCCTGAGACTGTAGATGATCCGTTTGACATCATTGGCAAGCAACGACTCGGTGACCTGGGTCAGCTGGTTCTGACTGCCGAAGAAGAGCATCCCATCGATGTAGACGACCTTCGTTTTCTTCGCCCCGACTCCCAGCTCAGCGGTCACCGGGTCGATCTCGATGGAGATCTTGTGGCTCTTGATAATGAACATCACCATCGAGAAGGCGATGCCGGCAAAGATCGCCACCGTCAGGTCGAAGAGGACCGTCGCCCCCATCGTGACCAAGAACTGGGCCATCGAGGTCTTGATGCGCTTGCGAAAGATCCGCCGGATCGCCACCCAGTCGTTCATCCGCCACGCGGTGACGATCAGGACCCCGGCCAGTGCAGCGAGCGGGATACGACTGAGGAAGGGCCCGAGGAGGAACATCGAGAGCAAGAGCGCCAGTGAGTGGATGACGCTTGTCAGTCTAGTCTGCTGCCCGGCACGGATGGCCACCGAGGTACGCGCAATGGCGGCGGTGGCTGGAATGCCCCCGAAGAACGGGACGAGGACGTTGCCCACACCCTGGGCATAGAGCTCACGCGTGGCGTTGAACTTCTCATCCTTCATCTTCGAGGCGTACGTACCGCAGAGCAGACTCTCCACCATCCCCAAGGCCGCAATCGAGATGGCAGGTGAGATCAGGGCGGGAACGTCCCGCCACGGCATCGAGAAGAGGTGGAGTCGGTCGGCGGCCACCAAGGTGCGGGGGATGGCCCCCACTTCGGCCACCGGCAGATTCAGCGCCATCTGCACCAGGAGGGCGATGATGAGGCTCAAAAGGCTTGCGTGGATCTTGGCGTTCAGTTTTTTGGGCCAGAAGACCATGAAGAGGACGACGAAGAGGCCGAATACCACCGAGAAGGGGTGGATGGGAAACCCATCACGAAGATACGAGCCGATCATCTGAGTAATCTGCGTCCCGCTGCTCGTCACCCCGAAGAAGGGGTCGATCTGCCCGAAAGCGATGATGATGGCCACCCCGCTGGTAAAACCGGTGACCACCGGAGCGGGAATGTAGGAGACCAGCGCCCCGACGCGCAGCACTCCTGCAAGGAGGCGTACCAACCCGCTGAGGAAGGTGGCAAAGAGCACCC
>JALOBD010000021.1 GCA_023228445.1 Sphaerochaeta sp.
GGAGATGGGGAACACCGAGTAGATGCCGTTCTTGTCGAACTCCATCATCTTGCCCCATTCAGCCTGGCGAGTCTTGAGCTCTGACCCACTGGTCCACCAGAAGACGCTGCCATTCTCATAGCGGAAGCTCTCCCGATCCATGTACTCGCCCAGCTTCAGGATGGTCTCATGGTCTTTCTCAAGCCATCTCCAGTTCTCTCCCTGAACCCCATGGCGAGCCGTCGCCCAGGCATCCTTGTCAGGGTTACTGTCACTCATGTGCTCAAGGATCTGGAGAATCTTGTCCATCTTCTCTTCAGAGACATCAGCGCCGATGCCGTAGAAGCGTGCGAGCATGTGGTAGCCACGGATCCCGCCCTGCGTACCGTCCATGTTCTTGAGCGGCTGCCCGAAGGCGATCTTCGTATTGGGGCTGATGGCCAGCAGCTCTTGGCTCACTGCACCGACCTGGTTGGGAATCGGCTTGCCATCGTCATACTCGTTGTAGTCGCCGGGGTAGAGCCAGTGGTAGTAGTTGCCCCGTACCGTCATGCCAACGCGTCCGTTGATGAAGCTGTGGCTGATGGCCCAATACCCACCTGTGTTCTCACCGGTGATGAACTCAGGGTCGAGCACCCCATCCTGGTACCACTTACGGGCGTAGGCAAGCGCTTCCTTCATCTCGGGCTCGATGGGCATGAAGGCGATCCGTCCATCCTTCACACTGAAGTAGTCCTGGTAGGGAACCATCCCATACATACCCCAGAGGAGCTCAAGGCCATCCATGGAGAGACCGTAGGTATCCTTCTTGCCATTCCCATCGGGATCACCGTGGGCAAAGGCGTAGATGACCTTCTCAAACTCTTCGATGTTGGTGGGCACATCCAGCCCAAGCGCATCCAACCATGTCTGGTTGTACACGACGGGAAGGCGGAACATATTGCCCGTCGAGATTGAGGCAAGACCGTAGAACTGACCATCGACCTGCCCCATGGCAAACTCATTGGGGAAGTCCCGCTGGTAGGTGGCATAGGTGTTGGGCATGAACTTCTTGATCTTTTCAAGGGGGATTGGGGCAAGGAGGCCCTGCTCCACGTACCCAGAAAGATCGGCGGGGTTCATCACCATGAACATATCAGGGATCTCACCGGCGGCAAGACGGATGTTCAAGAGCTCGGTGTACTGCTGATAGTCAATGTTCCACACATCCAAGTTCACATCGAACATATCGTTGTAGTACTTGACCATTGGCGCATTCTTCGCCGTCGGTGCCATCTGATAGGCGGTCCACGATATGTTCATCTTCCCATCGGCTTTTGCGTCTCTGCTTCCTGCTGCAAACACCAGGGTAAGGCTCAGGAGTAAGAGTGACAGGACAACTACTGTTTTCTTCATAATGACCTCTCTTGTTTTGTAATTCGTATTCGGCGATCTGCCCACAACGCTCCATACAGCAACCATATGGGTCTGCAGGCACCTCTCTGTTTCATGTTCTCACTATCGTTATCCTCCTTCTTCATATGATGCAGAGCCATGAGAACCTACCCCTTCAATGACCCAACCAGCACTCCCTTGACGAAGTACTTCTGGAGGAATGGGTAGGCCACCAGGATGGGGGTGGTGGCGACAATGACCGTTGCGGCCTTGATCGCCTCCGAGCTCACGTTGGAGGTCTCCATGCCCAGCGCCCCGCCTTGCAGCTCCATCAACTGAAGGCTTCCCTCAAGGACAATCCGGCGCAAGATTGTCTGGAGTACTTGCTTGGACCCGTCACTGATATAGATGAGGGAGTCGAACCAGGCATTCCAATGGGAGACCGCGGTCCAGAGCACCACCGTCGCGATGATTGGAAATGAGAGCGGGATGATGATGCGGTAGAGGATCAACAGGTCATTGGCCCCATCGATCTTCGCCGACTCCTCCAGGCTATCGGGGATGCTCATGAAGTAATTGCGAATGATGATCATGTTGAAGGTGTTGAGGAGGATGGGGAAGATCAGGGCCCATCGGCTATTGTAGAGCTTGAGCGACCGGACCAAGATGTATTCAGGGATCATCCCCCCTGAGAAGAACATGGTGAAGACGATCAGCGAGGTCCAGAGCGTCCGGTTTGGCAGATACTTTTTCGAGAGCGGGTATGCGACATGGATGCTCATGATCAAGGAGAGGAAGGTACCCACGACAGTACGGAAGATCGTATTGCCAAAACCAATCCAAATATTCTTGTTGGCGAACACCCGGGCATAGTTGTCAAAGGTGGTCTCGGGGGGCCAAAAGTACAGCTTGGTACTCGGTACACTCGCCGAGGCAAAGGAGCGTGCCAAGAGGCTCCAGAAGGGGAAGATCATGGAGAGGCATAACAAAGCCATGACCACATAGTTGACGGCGAGGAAGATTGTTTCACCCGTTGATCTGCGTACTGCCATTGTGCTATCCCTCCTTACCAAATCCCGTAGTCATTGATTCTCTTTGCGATGGCATTCGTGATAATGACCAAAGAGAACGAGATGACGTTGGTGACCAAACTCACGGCGGTGGACAAGCTGTACTGCATGTCCCGCAGCCCCATACGATAGGTGAAGGTGCCCAATACATCCCCGACCTCATACACCGCGGCGTTGTAGAGGTTGAAGACCTGGTCGAAGTTGTCGCCGAACAACCTCCCCATCTGGAAGATGAGCATGACCGTCACAATCGGTGATATCGATGGCAGCGTCACGTGGATGATCTCCTGGAACTTGTTCGCCCCATCCAGCCGGGCTGCCTCAAAGAGTTGGGTGTCGATGTTGGAGAGGGCGGCAAGGTAGACGATGGAGTTCCATCCGATCGACTTCCACAGGTTCGTCACCACCAGCGTCCCCCGGAAGTAGCGGGGGTCGCCCAAGAAGTAGAAGGGGCCGATCCCAAACACACCGAGGAGGTGGTTGAGTGCCCCAGTGGAGGGGGAGAGGAGCTGCATGAACATGCCCGCCAGGATGACCCACGACAAGAAGTGCGGCAGATAGCTGATGGTCTGCACGACTTTCTTGTATCCGATGTGGACGATTTCATTGAGCAACAGGGCAAAGATGATCGGGGCCGGGAAGCTGAAGAGCAGCTGGTAGAAGTTGATGATGAGCGTATTGAGGAACGCTCGCCGGAATCCCGAGAGGGAGAAGAGGTATTTGAAGTGCTTGAACCCCACCCATGCACTGCCAAAGATACCCTTGCGGAAGCTGAAATCCTTGAAGGCCAGAGTAAGACCGTAGATCGGGAGGTATTTGAAGACTACGTACCACATGATGCCGGGAATGAGCAGGAGGAACAAATACTTGTTCTTCCAATATCGCTGCATTAGACTCGTTCGTTTCATGGTTTCCTCGTTCGGTATTCCGTATAATGAATGGCGCTCGCGCCAGGACTCTGTCAAATCAGTGCCCGTGCTATCCACAATGTCCCCCCAAAAAAACCGTGCATTGCATGGGTAGAGGTGAAATCTTATCTGAGTGTATCATCGAGAAAATTCACAAGCTATGCAAATATTGTGGCAGTATCGGCTTTAATATTGCATATTTTGCTAAGAATGACTCAATTTCTCTGCTTCAGAGGGAACCAGACACTTCTTGTTACACAGCGCTCTTCCTTGCTTTGATCGAGGAGAAGCGGTGCTCCAGACGCTCTGGCGCTCGCCGCGAGAGCGATCATGAAGGGGTTGCAACTATGATGCACTGGTATCAGAATCGTCGTCGCCCCGTCTTTGGCGATAGTGTGAAGGAGGGCAGCCGCAGAACTTGTTGAAGACCCGGTTGAATTGACTGAATGAGGTGAACCCGCACTGTTCGGTGACCTCTTTTATCCGCAGGTCGGTGTAGAGGAGGAGCTGTTGGGCATTCTTGATCCGCGTCATCTGGATGTAGGTGGTCAACGTGAAACCGGTGATCTCCTTGAAGACGTGGGAGAGGTAACAGGGGCTGATGAAGAACTGCTGGGAGAGCTGACTCAGCGAGAGCGGCTCTTTGAAGTGGGTATGGATATAGGCGGTGATGGAGTAGATCTTCTGGGTGATGGAGTCGGCGACCTGCTGTCGCTCGTAGCAGTTCGCCCCCTTGTGTGCATTGAGGGTGAAAAGAAACTGCAGGAACTTGGCATGGACAAGAATCGCATAGTTGGGTTGTTTGGGCGAGGCGATGCTAAAGATCTCATTGAGTGAGGCCAAGAGATCGTTGGTCACCGTCTGTGGAAAGCGAAAGATCGGTACACGCTCCTGGAAGGGAGCGAGGATCCCTTCCATGTTGCGCCGCAACCCTGGCAGCTCAATCGGAATGGAGAAGTTGATGATCAAGCGCTTGGAAGGGGGGCCGGGCAGATAGCGTGACTTATGAAGCAGTGACGGCTTGAGCAGGACCATGTCATACTTCTGCAGGTCATAGTACTCTCCTTCGATTAGGTGGGAGGCTGCATTTTCAAGGAGGATCAGAATCTCATAGAACTCGTGGAAGTGCTGAAACTCCATATTGGCGCTGAAGGCACGTTCATCCCAGTCAAAGTAGTAGTACAGTGGGTCGCTCGGTCGGTTGATAGTAATTGACATCCCTTGCTCAAACAGGAGTGGTTGTTGGTAGTGCATGGCTTAAGTGGACACCATAATCACAAAAAATGCAAGGAATATTTACTATATGGACAAATACACGGTAGTATTTGCCAAATCAACCCAGTACACGGTTTCTCTCGCTTGGCACCTCACCCTCACCTCTTCAATCCCTTTTTCAAGCTTCTAGAGATCACAGCCTCATCGCCAATGCATGATTTTGTTTCAATTGGCCGGAACATTGCAGCCTATTCATTTATCGCGTCCTTTAATTCAGCGACGCTGTCATAGGGTCCATAGAGATCTTGCCCGCTCTCGGCTACTTCCATTGCACCCAATGTTGTATCGTTAGGGGTATGCAAAACAATGTCAAAGGGAAATCCATTCTTGTAGATTGCTTGCCGTAAGAACACGTTGATCGCCGTAGTCATATCCATACCAAGTTCGGCAAACAGCCTCTGCGCCTTTTGCTTCACCTGCCGATTCGGATGGTCATGGTAGTGTCAGCCTTCATTGTCATGGTACATCTCCTCCGTTCAAAGTTCTGTTCGTAATATTACAATCTATGTCTATTGTACATACATCCACATGACACTATATGCAAATCGTAACGTTCCTCTTCTCAGAAAAGAGTTCAGAACGCACAAAGCCGCCCCGAAGGGCGGCTCTGTCACTCTTATTGTATTACTACATAACAAACTGCAGCTCATTATTGTTGGCAGAAACCCTTAAAGAACCTTTGGAACTTCCCTTCCCTCTTCCAGATCTTGTAAAGCTTTGATTCTCTTTTCATGCCTTCCGCCACTGAATTTCCCAAAGAGCCAAAGCTCAGCAATCTTAACACCCTCTTCAACAGTCAATCTCCAGGCACTAAGACCCAACACATTGGCATCGTTATGTTCACGACTCATCAACGCAGAGAAGACATCGGTGCACAACGCTGCCCTGACCCCATGCACTTTGTTTGCAGCAATGGTAATTCCATTGCCAGTGCCACAGACTACAATGCCTCTGTCATATTCTCCGCTGACTACTTTTCTTCCAACTTGGCTTCCAAAGTATGTGTATTCGCCCTGCTGTGATGAATCACACCCAATATCTGTAATGGAGTACCCCTTATCCTTCATTGCTTGTATAAACTTGATTTTCCAATCATATGCCGCTAGGTCGCATCCCATGACAATGCTTATATCCTTATCCATTTCTTCCCCTTTTATCGGCGATTCACTATCCCTCTTCCGTAATCATCATTCTCGAAGTATGCACCAGGACCGTGTTTTCTAGAAAAATGCCTTTCCATCAACGACATTGGCACTTCCTTGACCTGCGGGTTCAGCAACGTTGTTCCCAAGGCCATCTTGGCAATCTCTTCAAGAACAACGCTCTTATGAACAGCGTCCCAGACATCCGTTCCCCATGTAAAGGCACCATGCGAAGCAACCAAAACACCTGGGACAGCCATCGGATCGATTCCCTTGAATCTCTCGACGATCACATTCCCGGTCTCTACTTCAAAATTGCCGTGTATCTCTTCATCACTCATCTGTCTTGTACAAGGGATGCTCCTATAATAATAGTCGGCATGGGTCGTCCCATAGCAGGGGATATCTCTGCCTGCCTGCGCCCACATCGTTGCATACGTGGAATGCGTATGGACTATAGCCTGTATTTGGGGAAATGCCTTAAACAAAACAACATGAATCGGTAAATCAACCGAAGGATTGTACGGTCCCTCCAGTACAATTCCTTCAAGATCGGTGACACTTATGTTTTCAACCGTAAGTTCATCATATGGCATTCCAACTGGTTTAATCACAATGACGCCTCTTTCTCGATCGATTGCACCAACGTTTCCCCAGCTGTATTTCACGAGATTGTGCTTTGGAAGCTCTTTGTTTGCTTCAACCACTGCCTTCTTCAAATCCCTAATATCCATTATTTTCACTCACTTTTTAATGCAACTTCATTAAAACAAATTGGCAACGAGCGTCTCTCCTCCAACACCAATTCAGGATTGTTGGCTACAGCTCTAGCATCCTCGAGGCTGTATACACATCCGTCTTCATGAAACAAACCGCTAAACGTCCCAACCGACCGCTGTCCGGTAAGATATGCAGGCTTCAGCATAAGGCTCCAAACAAAATTCCCAACCTTGTAGGTATGGTACCATCGCGCCATACTCTTATGATTCGGTCTCAGTTCACCTTTGTCCACATACTCACCGGAAAAACCAATACCGCTGGTTCTGATCTGTTGCCATTCGGTAACCCATACCGGAATGTGTTCAATCTCCTCAACCATCTTCGCACGTTCTAACACTCCTTTGAGTGAAAATTCCGATAGATGGATGTTTTCATGGGTCTGGAATATGTCGATGTTGCCTTTATATAGAATGTTGTCAAAGAGTGTTTGGGCACCAAGGGTGACAGGTATTTCAACTCCTGCACCCTTTGCTCTCTTAAGCAGTTCAAGCGCAAACATATGGTCAGATACCGTCTTTGGTTCATTTGTTACCTCAATAGCAAGAATGCGATGATCGTTGCCATAGGCATCCAAAAACCAATCGAGGAAAGAGAACGGCCCTCCCCATTTCTCCCTATCTTCAGTAATGACTGTTCCGGGACTACGCACAGCGGTTGCCGTAAACTGACCGGTATCCTCGATATATTCCTGCCTGGGCTCTCTCCCACAACACTCAAACATACTGGGCATCACTCGTATCCCTTTTAAGAAGGCAGTGGTGACAAGATCCTCATACTTTTTCTCGAAATCACTCCTATCAGCAACCCAATACTCATAGCTCATCCATACTCGTATCGCATTGAGCTTCAGCTTCTGGGCATATCCCAAATCTCGTTCAATTATGTCATGGCGGTAGTCACGCCACTGCTGGTATGCATTCCATGCTTGCGTAGGGATATACACTGCCCCCTGAATACATGTGAAATACGACTGATCAATCATTGTTACTCCTCGCTCAACGCTGCAACTCTATCGAAACATTTTGGCAAATTATGATTTTCAGGAAGATCTAGCGTTGGATCGTTTGCCACCGCTCTTGCATCTTCCAGACTGTATACACTGCCATCTTCATGGAATATTCCATTGAAGGTACCTACCGATCTCGGTTCTTTTAGATAGGAAGGCCTGAGCATTAGATTCCAGATGAAGTTTCCGGTTTTGAATGCATGCAAAGATGGAGCAATCGTGCTATGGTGTGGTCGCAAATCACTTTTCCTGATGGCCTCTCCTTTCATTCCCCACCCACCTTGTCTGATCTGTTGCCACTCAGTTACCCATAATGGTTTCATGTCAACCTCTTCGATCAACTTTGCCCGATACAGCACATGGTCGAGATACGACTTGGAAAGTGGCATATTCTCATGGGTTTGATAGATGTCGATGTACTCCTTGTACAGAACATTGTCACCTATATGCTCACAACCCAACGTTACTGGAATGTCTGCGGACGCTGATTTAGCTCTTTTCAGCAGCGCAATGGCAAAACGATGATCGTTCACGTTTTTTGGCTCGTTCGTCACTTCCACTGCTAGAATGCGTGTATCAAATTTATAGGTTTCCATGAACCAATCGAGAAATCTGAACGGTTCGTGCCATCTGCGTCTATCTGCAGTTATACTGTTTCCTGGGCTTCTTACCGCGTCACAGTCAAACTGATCTTTGCAATTCATGCTCTCTGGGGAGGGGTCGGTACCACAACATTCAAAAACAACTGGTAGTACCCTGATGCCTTTCGCTGCCGCTGTGGCAACGAAATCCTCAAAGGACTCTTCAAATTTGCTCGGATTCTCCAACCAATATTCATAACTGAGCCAGAGACGAATCGCATTGAGGTTCAATGTCTGTGCAAATCCCATGTCTCTATCTGCTACACTGTGGTCGTATTCTTTCCATTGCTGATACGCATTACATGTTCGAACTGGGATATATGCAGCACCCCTGATCTCTTCAAAATAGTCTTGTGTCAACATCGCTCTCTCCTTTTTTATCTATTTTCTTTTATTACTTCAGCGCCAGACCCATTGGAACCATCATAGACCTCATTTTTCATACCAAGATGAACAGCACCAAGCTTAAATGTAAGAGGAAGTGCTAAGATGTTCGGATTTGAAGGGAGATATTTCTGTTGGGCATCAAGCAGTGCTTCTTCGAAGGTAGCACGTGTCTTTAGCCCCATCCCTCTGGCGATTCCCGGTTCACGTGCTCCCACTATGTAAATAGCGGACGTGTTCGTTTCGGCAAGATGAGCACAACTCATCATTGAGAACCCATGGAACGGATGGAACGCATTACAGTAACGATATTTCCTAATGTACTCATCGTTTGTGGCAAAGTATTCACCATACCTATTCATATCAGGCAAGATGTTGTTGTAATCGTGTTGGAACAAGTTGTACAACTCCCGCAGATACGGCCACCGTTCATCATGAAAATACCCATCACAAATTGAGGACACAATGAAAACGCATCGGTCTGACATGATTCTCTTGTGCCGAATCACTTGGGCAGAGAGCGCCTGCATAAGCTGAATCGGGTTTGTCCCCATACCGTTGCCATAGTGGAAATTTGTGGGCATCCCAAAGACTATACAATCGTACTTCTTTTCAGCAAACGGAACATACGTCCTCTTGTCCGCACAAGCCCAACTCACTGGCTGCATCTCTTTTCCATAGCCTGAGAATATCGCTATCTGTCGAGAGGAGGAATCGAGGACTCCATCAACACAGAAAAACTTCTTTCCCATTTTCTGTTCCATAAACATGCTCTGTTCATTGAACTTATTTCGCATCTCAGATGTCCCTGAGACGGGAACGAAGTCTTTTCGATGCATAACGGAGGGAATATGGTGAGCCGCAATGGACTTCCAATGCGTAATGCCACAGCTACTGTGCTTATAGCCGCCGGAGTATCCTCCATAAGGATTACCTGAGGTGTGACCAATCATGATTGCTAAGTCGCTGTCATAGACATACTTGTTCATGATGACATGGTCACCCCCATCCGTATACCCGAGATCAACCAGATGTTCCCAATCCTCGCTATCATGACTGATCAGCTGCCCTTGAGCATAGAACTCAGAGAAGAGATCTTCACCAAAAATCTGTCTCATCTCACGTTCAGTCGCCCTTGGATGTAATCCATTGGAAATAACGATGAGAATGTCTCTTTTCTCAACCCCTGCTACAGAGAGTTCATCAAGGATACAGCGCATGGAGACTTTCCTATGACTCGTGGGCTGACATCCGCCTTTGACGATATCCGGGACGATGATCGTAACCTTGCTACCCTTCTTCGCCAGTTCCGTTATTGTTGGCATACCAATGGGATTCCTGATTGACTTCATGGTCGCGGCGTAGAGTACATCCCAATCCTGTGCGATGTACTCAGGATCCTTGATTGTTTGGCCTGGAATGAAAACGTCGGTTGTATCTGGCAAATTTGCCACCATAGTGCCTTCGCCATATTCGAATTCTAATTTCATGGTATTACTGCTCCTATATAGCGCTTAATGATGTCGATGTACTCATCAGGATAGAATCCTATTTCTCCTGCAAACCTGGTGAGCGCGATCAAGCCGCCATCTATTTCAGCTATGGATGCGAGCATTTCCGCATTATCTGCCTTAAGCCCTCCGCCATACACAACATCAAGACCATTGGTTGCTTCTTTCACAAACTTGGCGACCTTCGTAATATAGGTCTTATCGGCAGGAACTTTGCCAGGACCGATCGACCATATCGGTTCGTAGGCAATGACAACGTTCTTGCTATCAACGCTGTGCAAACCGACAGAGAGTTGTTCGCCGAGGACTTTGTTCCAGATATCAAGTTCCCTATCCGTCTCTCCGATGCAATACAGAACTTTTAATCCTGCTTTCTGAGCAGCCAGAATCTCTTTGTTGAGAATTCTGTTGATGGCAGACGTATCCGTACCTTCAGCTTCTGAAAGAATGGTCGCAAGCTTGTTCCTTTCTTCACAATGACCGATGAGGGCGTACGTACAACCCAAGGAAGCTGCGGCATTTCCCACAAGAGAAGTTGTAAAAGCACCAAAAGCACCTCCCACAACGGTATCTTCCCAATGGAGTCCCTGGGTGCCGACTTCAATGGGGCTGCAAGCGTTCTTTGCGGTAATTGCAGGAATCAGATGCGCTTCGGGAAAGAACATCACAAACTCGACATTTTGGAACTCCTGAAGCGTGTCCTGTGTATGCAACACGATGTGAGAGCCCCATTCCCTTGGATCGCAAAGAGAATTCACCCCTCCCCGCTCACGTGGAATATCAAATCTCTTGAGATTGAGGTATATACGTTTCATCGATTATCCTTTTACTGCACCGGCGATGCCGGACACAAAATATTTTTGCAAACTTATAAACGTGACGACAACTGGAATTAAAGTCATGGTACCTGCAGCAGCCATACCGGCCCAATCTGTCGCATATGCTCCCGAAAATGCCATCATGCCGACAGGGAGAGTTTTGAGCTTTGGGGATCCCACGGTAAATACCAGAGGAATGAGCAAATTGTTCCAAGCATTCATGAACGTGAGTATTACTACCGTTGATATAATTGGCCCAGCCATCGGAAGCATGATTGAGAAAAAAATCTTTGGGAATGAAGCTCCATCAATTATCGCTGCTTCAAATAAGGAGCGAGGCGTTTGGTCGAAGTAGTTCTTAAAGAGAAGAATCGATGTTACCTGACCACCCCCCGAAAGGGCAAGAATTACTCCCGGCATCGTCCCCATCAGCCCGAGCTTCGTACTCATCGCAGAGATTGGGATGATGGTCGTTCCATTAGGGATGAAGAAGGTCGCCAACAATATCGTCAAATACAATTTCTTCCCTTTGAAGTCGTACATGGACAATATATACCCACACGTTGAGCATCGAACTATCACCACAATGATTGCGCATGCTGTCGTGATTACGCTGTTTACAAAATACTTTGAGAACCCCCCCTTCCCCCATGCTCCACGGTAACTGTCAAATGAAAACCTATCCGGGATCAGATTGAGTCCCTTCTGAAAGAGCTCCAATGATGTCTTCATAGAGGCACTAATCATCCATACAAATGGATAAATCCATATGAGACAGAAGACAAGAAGGAATAGAGCGACACTTAATGGTACAATATTTCTCCTCAATGACTTACTGTTCTTCATATATTCCTATATCCTCGCTGAATATTTTTGAGAAAATTCTGAACCAAGGTGATAACAACAAATATTGAGGCAAAGACCGTTGCTGCTGCCGATGCATACCCAAGCCTTGGAACCCTATCAGCAAAGGCTGTATGGTAGATGAACAGCTCGATGGCCTCAGTGGCGAAGTATGGTCCACCATTGGTTAGTGTAAGCATCAAATCAAAGACACGCAGTGAATCTCCAACGGTAAGGATTAGGATAACTCCTGCAAAGGGCTTCAGCAGAGGAGCTGTAATCATCCTAAATGCTTGTAAAGGGGATGCACCATCAACTGTAGCAGCCTCATATAGTTCAGTAGGAATGCTCTGGAGGCTTGCAATCCAATAAATAAGCGACATCCCCATCCATTTCCAAGACCAGATTGTAGCTGAAGTACCAAGCGAAGTACTGAAGTTTGATAACAGTCCAAACCCTGCTGGTAGAAGACCCATATTATTCAACACGATGTTTATCGGTCCAAATTTTGGATCAAAAATCATCTTCATAATCGTACCGATGATGGCACCGGTAGTAACAACAGGCAAGAACAACAGTGTCCTGAAGAATGTTTTGCCAATACATCTTCTCCAAGTAAGGAGAAGAGCAAGAAACAGTGACATTAAAAATCTCAACGGTACTGCAATCAACATGAACTTGAACGTTGCCTTCATCGACGCATGAAAAAGATCATCATGAATGAGTTCAATGTAGTTGTTCAATCCATAGAAGAATCCTGAACGTTGAAATGCAGTCCAATCGAGAAGCGAGTACCATGCTGTAGCGATTGCTGGATACACTGTGTACATTGCATAGAGAATCGTATTGGGCAACAAGAATGCAACTATCCAAAACGTATTCTGCTTTTTAATTGTCTTGTTCAGGTTCATCACTAGTTTCTCAGGGTATTTCGCAGGACCTATCAAATCACTATTCCATAATACAACCTACCTCCAGGAACCTGGAGGTAGGTCCAATCAATCACAGCTGTGAATACTTTTCTGATGTATAGCTTTCACCGTATACGTAGTTCGGGAAAACATAGTCATCAAATGAGACCTTGTACCCAAGCGACTGACACTTTTTGATAGATTCATCCCGGGCAGCTGTAAGCTGAGTGTTGTATCTATGGAGGGCTGTTTCCCAATCCTTGAGCGCTCCAGAGAAGTACCCATTGAGAATCTCACTCGGTGTCGGGGAGACCGTCCTCATATTTGCCTCAATTTGAAGAGCATCAAGGTTTCTCAATCCAAGATACGGCTTCACACCCATTCTCCTCGTAAACATGTCGACTGAATCACGATATGATTGATGCACATCAGCCAAGGCCAGAGCATTCAGATTAAACGGAGGCTGATCTTGAACATTGGCTATTTTGACTTGGTATTCATCGCCAAGCATTCCAAGTATAAGCTCGGTAGCTTCATGCCGATAGGAGGAGTTGTTGGCGATAAAATATACACCAGCAGCAGGCTCGGAATAAATCATATAATCCTCACCATTTGGAGTAATAGTCTCACACACGGCAAAGTCATCCAATTCAGGCATGAAATTGTTTTTTGTGATACCAACATTCCAAATTCCATCGATGAGGAATGCAGCTTCGCCAGCAGCCCATCTTTCTCTAGCTTCCTTCATGTTGAAGTTGACTGAAGAAGGCATGATAAGCCCTTCATCCCACATTTTTGTAAGGAGTTTGAACAGTTCAATCATCTGCGGAGAATCCCACTGGTAAGCTCCGGTGTTCCAGTTGATAACAGGTGTTCGTGCTGCATCCATCATGTACATAAACGTTTCGTTGATCCTCGTTGTAAAGGCCATAGGAAGGATGAGGCCATACACTGTACCATTGGACTCTTTGTAAATGCGTTTGCATTCATTGTAGAAGTCGTCGTAGGTAACAGGCACATTTTTGACTAACGAGGGTTGGTAATACATCAACGCACAGTGGTTTTGGCTGAAGAGAGGAATAGAGTAGACTTCTCCCTTGTATGTGGTCAAACCCTCAAAGAGTTGGTCCTGGATATCTTTAGAGAAATGATCGATACCTACCTCTAAAGGAGAGACCCATTTTTCAGCAAACATCTGCGAGGCACCGCCAGAAAATGTAACCGTAAATATGTCAGGTAGTTGATTCGATCGATAAGAAACATATAAAGCGTCCGTCATCTTGTCCGGTGAAGCGAGAGTGTATTCGATGTCGATACCTTTCTCTGCTTTGAACTCGCGGAAGAGATCCTCATTCATCTTTGAAAAAGTTTCAAAATGTTCCCAGAAGGAAAGGGGTTTTCTCGCTTTCGAAGCACTTTCGGAGCTACCTCCGGCGAAGACTGGAGCTACAAGAATCAACAGGCAAATCGCGACTACAAACAGCTTTTTCATTGCTTTCTCCTTTTTTGCATACTATTTGCATAATTTGCATTGACAACGTGCAAATTTTAGTGCAAACTTCAAATATGTTTAAACCAATATTTGCATAGAAATTTTCATAATGCAAGAAAAATATTTTATTTTCGATAGGTGGGTTCATGAAAATAACACTAAAAGACATCGCTAATGACGTCGGGGTTTCTATATCAACTGTTTCACGAGTAGTTAATTCGAGAAACCCTAATGCAGCTTCACCTGAAATTCAGCAACGCATTTGGGAGAGTGTTCGCAATAGTGGATACATTCCAAACACAAAATCACGCAAAAACTACACAATTTTAGACCAAAATTCAGATACCCAATCATCGGTGAATGTAATAGCCTGTATCTTTGCGCGAAACAACCTGAATGTTGGGGACAATGCATATTTTACTGGAATGGCGAGGTGTTTTGAGCGAACGGCTCTTGAGCTGAATTACTCCACCCAAAATCATTTCACGGCTGTCGAATTGCATGAGAAGAACATCGAAGCTATGTCAAGACAACATCTCGATGGTGTGCTGGTAATCGGTAGGCACGACAAGGTCCTCATCGAAAAACTTTCAAAATTCGTAAAACACATTGTCTATGCGGGATTGGCCAGGCCTGCCGCAGATACATATGACTCTGTTGTCTGCGACAGGTATGCCATTGGAACCACTGCTGCAAGATATCTCATGGATTTAGGGCATCGAAAGATTGGGTATATCGGAGAAATCGACAACGAAATTACCTTTGATGGGTTCTCAATTGAATTGAAGGCGAATGGGTTGGACCTTACTCAAAATTCGGTAATCAATCTATATGCTTCGATGGAAAATGGGTATATTGGGATGAAGAAACTCCTTGATTCGAAAAATCACCCCACAGCTGTATTCTGCATGAACGACTATGTTGCCGTCGGTGCGATGCGTGCCGTTCACGAATCGGGAATCAACTGCCCAAAAGAGATTTCTATCCTCGGCGTCGATGACATCGAAGCTGCAGCCTACACTACTCCCAAACTAACAACAATTCATACGCCGATGGAGGAACTCGGAAGCATCGCCTCAAAAATTCTTATTGATCGAATCGAAGGGGGACACACAATCAACATGAAAGTCCAGCTTCCGTTCCACATTATTGAAAGAGAAAGTTGTATCTCAATCAAATGAGCGAACGCCCTTGATTTTTGTACGTTACCAAACGCAAAGAACCATGTTCGAAATCATGCCACGATACTTGGCAAAGAACTGATCGAGCGATTCGGTCAAGATGCCATGACCTTCTACTTCCGTCTGGTGACCCTCCAGCGCTATTCAATCGCGCTGAGGCCCGGAAAGTACGGGAAAGGAAGCCAAGAGGGGCCCTGGCTCTGATATCCTGATACTCGGACACACCGCCTTCTTGTGCCAAGGGGTATTGCCCATATTTTGTGAAATTTCCAAAGACGTTGATTCACCGAAGATTTCCCTTGTCTACTATACTTACATCACCCTGGCAGTATAGGCATGTCTGAGCGTGCCGCTTCTCATATGAGAGCACAGAGCGCACAAAGCCGCCCCGAAGGGCGGCTCTGTCCATGTGATTGTGTCTATCAGACCCAGTACTTCTCCATGCGCTTGGCAAGGCTCTTGCGGTACGCCTCCCAATCGGTGATCGGGCGGGCGGCATGGCCCTCCTCACAGGCGGCCTTCGCAACGGCAACCGCTTCCCACTCGATGACCCGCGGGTCAAACGGCTTGGGCACGATATAGTTGCGGCCGAAGGAGAAGTCCTCTCCACCGTACGCCTTCTTCACCGACTCGGGAACCGGCTCCTTGGCCAGGTCGGCCAGCGCCTTGGCTGCGGCCATCTTCATCCCCTCGCTGATGATCCGGGAGCGGACGTCCAGCGCACCGCGGAAGATGAACGGGAAGCCGAGCACGTTGTTGATCTGGTTGGGGTAGTCGCTGCGGCCGGTGGCCATGATGAGGTCGTCACGGGTGGCCATCGCCAGCTCCCAGTTGATCTCCGGATTGGGGTTGCTCATGGCAAAGACGACCGGGTCCTTGGCCATGGAGAGCAGCATCTCGGCGCTGACGCAGTCGGCAATCGAGAGGCCCATGAAGACATCGGCTCCCTTCATCGCATCGGCAAGGCTCCTCGCCTCGGTCTCGACGGCGAACTCCTCTTTCTCCCTCGTCATGCCCGCAGTGCGTCCTGCATAGATGACTCCCTTGCTGTCGACCATCAGGATGTTCTTCGCCTGCACTCCGGCAGCCTTGAACATCCTTGCACACGAGATGCCGGCAGCCCCGGCCCCGTTGATGACAATCTTCACATCCTCAAGCTTCTTGCCCACGATCTCACAGCTGTTCATCAAACCAGCGGTGGCGATGATGGCCGTACCGTGCTGGTCGTCGTGGAAGATCGGGATGTCGCACTGCTCGATAAGCTCCTGCTCAATCTTGAAGCACTCAGGAGCCTTGATGTCCTCAAGGTTCACGCCACCGAAGGTCGGGCTCATCGCCTTGACCATCTCGATGATCTTGTCCGGATCGGTCTCGTCGAGCTCGATGTCAAAGACGTCGATATCGGCGAATCTCTTGAAGAGGACACCCTTGCCCTCCATGACCGGCTTGCTGGCCAATGCACCACGGTCGCCCAGACCGAGGATGGCTGTCCCATTGGAGATGACCGCCACCAAGTTCCCCTTGGAGGTATAGCGGTAGGCGTCCTCCGGGTTCTCGGCAATCTCAAGCACCGGCTTGGCGACACCCGGGGTGTAGGCCAGGCCCAGGTCATCGGCGGTCACGCATGGCTTGGTGGGAACCACCGTCACCTTGCCCGGCACTCCATCCAGCTCATGATACTCCAGCGCCCTTCGTTTCAGTTCGTCTTGCATGTTCTTTCTCCCTTACCCTTATTTTTTCTCAAAATCCCACGAATAATCCATGTTGAATCGGTCTCGCAGCTCGACCATCACTCTCTGCAGCGATGGGGGAACCGGACATCCGTGCTCCTTGCGGAACTGGTAGGCCAGATGCTCCTTCTCACCAGGGGTGAAGATGTAGTCGCTGCCTGGTGCCTTCTCACTTGAGCGTAATTGGCGGCAGATGGTGCCAGCGATCCGCTTGAAGGTCTCCAAGCCCATGAAGTGGGCCGGATCGATGGCGATGAAGAAGTGGCCCAGCGGATAGGGGATCGCATTTCCGTTCTCGTCAAAGCCGTTGAGTGCCTTCATCCACGACCCATCCTGCAGCGCAGCTGATAGAATCTCGACGACCATCGCATAGCCGTACCCCTTGTAGCCGCCGGTGACCTCGCCGATGCCCCCCAGTGGGGTCAGGGCGGCCATGCCGGTGGTCAGGTCCTTGAGCACCTGCTGCGTATCGGTGCGCGTCTTTCCCTCATGGTCGATGACCCACCCTTCGGGCAGCTCCTTGCCCGCTCGTCCATACACCTCGATCTTTCCACGCTGGGTGACGCTGGTGGCACAGTCGATGACAAAGGGGAACTCCTCATCGGTGGGCATGCCGAAGACCAAGGGGTTGGTGCCCAGCATATTCTCCACCCCGTGGGTCGGGGCGATGGAGGGACGGGCGTTGGTGCCGGTCACCCCGATCATCCCGGCCTGGGTGGCCATGGTGACAAAGTATCCGCTGATGCCGTAGTGGTTGGAGTTGCGCACGGCGACCATCCCAAGGCCATACTGCTTGGCCTTCTCGATGGCCATCTCCATCGCTCTGTGTCCGACGACATGGCCCATGCCGTTGTGTCCGTCGAGGACGGCAGTCGCACTCTGGTCCTTGACCACCTCGATCTCGGTGACCGGGTTCATGATGCCGATATCGATGCGATCGATGTAGATCGGCTTGAGCCGTCCGATGCCGTGGCTGTCGATGCCCCGCTTGTCGCTCTCGATCAGGACATCGCCGATGATCGCCGCATCGGGAGCGGGCACCCCGCTGTGGACCAAGGCCTCTACCATGAACGCCTCAAGCTCCTCGAAGCTCAGCCATGCGCAGTCAGCATAGTGCGCTGCGTACTCGTCCATATACTTCATCACATACTCCTCCTACAGTGTAGTCGCTGCTATTACGATTGCAAGGTTCTTGGGGATCTCCATCTGATTGACGATGTCACCGCCATCCTGGTCGGTGACCAAGACATCGACCTCCTCCAGGCCAACGGTACGAAAGTTCGACACCACCCCGATCTTATTGGCGGCGGCAACAACGATGACGCTTCCCACCGTCTGCTCGATCATCGCCCGGGTGGTCTCCGCCTCCTCGAGGATCGGGGTCGTCAACCCCGCTGACGGTGAGAAGCCGTCGACACCGATGATCGCCTTGTTGGCGTTGATCTGGGAGATCACCAAACTGGCCAGAGAACCTGAGACGGAGTGGCTTCGCTGGCGGTAGACACCGCCACAGAAGATGAGGCGGATGTTCTCGCTCTCCTTGCACGCCCAGAAGGCGTCGGCGTTGTTGGTGACGATGGTGATGCTCTTGTCCAGCTTGGCCAACGCCTGGATGACTGCCAGTGTGGAAGAGCCACTGTTGATGTAGAGGGTATCGCCTGCTTCGACCATCGCGGCCACTGCCTTGCCGATGGCCGCCTTCTCGGCGGGATACTCCTGGGCTTTCTGGGGGTAGTCGGGTTCGACGGCAAGGGTACGCCGCTCGGTTGCACCACCGTGGGTACGCTCCACCAAGCCGCGGGCAGCCATCTGGTCGAGGTCGCGACGGATGGTCAACTCACTGACCTCAAGCTCCTGGGCCAACTGGCTGACAGTGACCGTCCCCTCACTTCTGATGAGCGAGAGGATATACTGCTGTCGTCCGGCGGGAATGGTTGACATCGTGCTCTTCCTGAATGTTTTTGAATCTTTCCAAAGCCTAAGATTATGATACAATCAAAAACATTCAAATGTCAATCCAAAACACCCACTTTTTCCCCCCTTGATTCTCCCCATCAAACCTGTTATTCTCAGAGAGGCTTTACGCTCCGGTGCCATACCCAAGCGGCTAGGGAAAGGTCTGCAAAACCTTCATACATCGGTTCGAATCCGATTGGCACCTCTCTTCAGGACTGCACTCAGCAGTCCTGTTTTT
>JALOBD010000222.1 GCA_023228445.1 Sphaerochaeta sp.
CGGCCTAACGCTCTCTTGTATACCCTGTTTCAGCTTTTCTTGTCAACTCTTTTGAGCAGAAATGCTTTTGGAGGGCCAATCTTGTACTGAAGCGGAGGTATCTGCTACAGTCAGAACGCAATGTCCATCAATGATGCACCACTTCTTGAAGTCAAGGACCTCAGCTTCTGGTTTGAAAAGGAGCATACGATTCTCCATGACATCTCCCTCTCGGTTCCAAAGGGATCCTTGACCCTGCTCAGCGGCCCCAACGGATCGGGCAAGAGCCTCTTGATGCGGATCATCAAGGGGCTCTCCCAGTGCAAGACGGGGACATTGCTCCTTGATGGCATCGATGTCACCAAAGAGCAGAAGAAACGGATGAGGAGCATCGGTCTGGTCTTTCAGGATGCCGAAACCCAGGTGGTGGGCCAGACGGTGGAGAAGGACATCCGGTTCGGCATGGAGAATCTCGGCCTCGATGCTGCTGAGCAGCAGAAGCGTCTTGATGAGGTGGCAGCCCTCTTGGACCTCAGCCGCTACCTCGACCGAAGGCCGAAGACGCTCAGCGGTGGGGAGAAGCGCCGCCTCGCCATCGCAGGAGTGTTGGTGATGCAACCCAATCTCCTGATCCTCGACGAGCCCTTTGCCAACCTTGACTGGCGTTCGACGGTCAGCGTGCTCACAACGCTGATGCGCCTCAAAGAGGAGGGTCATACCATCCTCTTGGTCAGCCATGAGGTGGAGAAGACCCTCGCCCATGCCGACCATGTGCTCATCCTCGATGAGGGCACCATCGTCCTCTCAGGGGGCAAGGAGGAGGTGTACCCACATCTGCAGCGGCACGGTATCTATGTCCCCACCGGAATCGGTATTGAGGAGCTCTCATGGCTGAAGCCCTGATCTTCCACTACCGCCACCGGCACACCCTCTTAAGCCGTGCCAACCCGCTCTCCAAATTCATCAGCACCATTGCTATCTGTCTCATGCTCTTCACCCTCTCCCTCGGCGGGTTGGGCATCGTGACCTTTGCCCTCTCCCTTGCCATGTGGCACCAACGCCTTCCCATCATCCGGTACCGCAGGGAGCTTCGATACTTCGCCTTCATCCTCCTCTTGATCGTCGTCACCGAGTATCTTGCTACGCGAACCATACGATCGGCTGTGGTCTCAGCGCTTCGCTTCATCGCCATCATCCAGTGCGGGCTCCTGCTCACCGACTGCACCGCAGTCGACGACCTGTCCCGCTCGCTCGGTTCGGTACTCGACAGAATCCCGCTGGTCGACGGATGGGCAGTGGCAAGCACCATCGAGATGACTCTGGCCCTGCTGCCAATGATCTTCGACGCATCCCTTGAGGTCGTCACCGCAAGGACAGCACGCCTGGAGCGTAAAAATCGGCCCCTTGCATCGCTTGGTGGCATCACATCATCGATCTTCAGCCTCATCCTGGACAAAGGGGAAGACCTCGCCCTCGCCCTCGAAGCCCGTCACTTCGACCCTTCTCAACCACGAAAGCGGCTTGCCTACACCCGCTTCGATGCGATGTTGCTCACAGGCGTCACCCTCGTCTTGATTTTCGCACGGATGGTATAGCGATGTACGAGAAGGATGCGCTACGGGCCAAGATGAGGGAGAAGACGCAGCAGTACACAACGATGGACTTCGTCGAAGAGGACCTGCGCAGTTGTGGTGTGCTCCTGGAGTGCAAGCGGTACCAGGAGTGCGGTGTGCTCTTCGCCTTCCACCCCCTTGCCAGCGAGGTGGACATCACCCCAATCTTGGAGAATGCCATCACAACGCGCCGTCTCGCACTGCCCAGGACTGAGGCTGATGGATCGCTGACCTTCTTCATCGTCACCGACCTCGCTCTGCTCAGGCGCGGTCGCTTCGCCATCGCCGAGCCTCATGCGGGAGAGCTCGTGGTGCCGACTCCCACTGACCTCATGCTCATCCCCGCCCTCGCCTACGACCGAGCCCATCGCCGCCTCGGTCGGGGCAAAGGCTACTACGACCGCTACCTGAAACAGAACAACACCGTCGCTACAGTGGGAGTATGCCGCTCGTATCAATTGGTGGACACGATCCCTACCCAAGCGTGGGATCGGAGGGTTGACCACGTGCTGTGTGCCGGCACTCTCTACTGAAGACTCGCTACGGTGAAGTGCTGGCTCTCCATCATGCACAGAAACTCTTTGATAACGCGCTTGCTCCCGTTGTGTTGAAGGTCGAGCAGCAGTGACCGGATTCGATCACTGCGCACCGCGCGGAGGATGGCGCTCAACGATGCCAAATACTCCATCTGCAACGCAGTCGAAGAGGCGATGACAAAGAGGAAGTGGACGGGAAGGGAGTCAGGGCTCTCATACTCCAGCCCCTCATAACTGATACCCAGTGCAATGTGCACGTGGTCAATGCCCTTCACCTTCCCGTGGGCGATAGCCACCCCATGGCCGATACCGGTTGTTTGCAGACGCTCACGCGCAATGACATGGCGGGTGAAGGAGGGCCGGTCGGCGATGGAGGAGAAGATCGAGCAGTGCTCGATGACCTCCTCGATCGCCTCATACTTGTTGGCCGACTCAACGAAACAGACAGCCGATGATTCCTTGCCGAAAATTCTCACCGGGCCACTATACTACTGCACCACGTGCGTGGCAAGTCCTCAGAGGGTGGCCAGATACTCGTTCATCGCCTTGGCTGCCTGGCGCCCCTGCCCCATCGCCAGAATGACCGTTGCAGCACCGAGGACGATGTCGCCGCCAGCATAGACTCCCTTGATTGAGGTCTCCAGGGTCTCTTCATCGACGATGAAGTTGCCCCACCGGTTGACCTCAAGGCCATCGGTGGTCGCATGGATCAACGGGTTGGAGTCATTGCCGATGGCGACGATGACTGTATCAAAGTCGTGGACCTTCTCACTGCCGGGTATCTCGACCGGGCGACGGCGACCGGAGGCATCCGGTTCACCGAGTTCACAGGTGATGAGCTCGACTCCGTTTACCCTGCCCTTTGCATCAGCGACAATCTTCAGCGGTGCGTGGAGGAGCAGGAATTCAATGCCCTCCTCCTTGGCGTGGGCGACCTCCTCCTTGCGGGCGGGCATCTCGGCTTCGGTGCGGCGATAGACGATGGTTACGTTCTCCGCCCCAAGGCGCTTGGCCGTACGAGCAGCGTCCATGGCAACGTTGCCGCCGCCGAAGACAGCAACACGGTGGCTGTTGTAGATCGGGGTGCGGGAGTGGTCACGATCGTAGGCTTTCATCAGGTTGCTGCGTGTCAGATA
>JALOBD010000022.1 GCA_023228445.1 Sphaerochaeta sp.
TCCTGCATTTTGGTCATCTTTTCATCCATTTCTTGTTCTTCAGTCACTTGATTTCTCCTGATCCTTAATTTACCTATTTAGAATCGCTTTTACGCGCAAAAATAGCAGATAACACTTTCTCACAAACTTGTTCCATAGTCAAGTGCGAGGTGTCGACGTAGAGGGCGTCTTCGGCGACCTTCAACGCCCCGACAGGCTTGTTTCGATCGATCTCATCACGGGCGATGATTTGGGCGAGAACCTCATCAAAAGTGAGTCCGTCCGGGTGCTGGAGGAAGCGCCGTTGTGCCCGTACCTCAGCCTCTGCGTCAAAGAAAATCTTCAGCTCAGCATGGGGGAACACGACCGTGGTGATGTCCCTTCCTTCGACGATGACATCGCTCTTTTCAGCGATCCGGACCAGCTGTTCATTGACGTAGGAGCGCAGCGGCACATACGCACTGATCGCCGCCACATGGCGGTCCACCATCGCGGTGTGGAGCTTGTCCTCGATATCGATCCCGTCGAGGAAGAGGTGGCCGTCCTTGATCTGGACAACCGTCTCTTTGGCGCGTTTGAGCAACCCCCCAAGGTCCTCTGCCGCTCCCCCTTCACAGAGGTGGAGGTAGGTGTAGGCACGGTAGAAGGAACCGCTGTTGAGGTAGGAGAAGCCACTCCTCTCTGCCACCATCTTGGCGATCGAGCTCTTGCCGACGCCCGCCGGCCCATCGATTGCAACTACCATCTTCCCTCTCTCCTCCGCCTCAACGGCTCATTCTCACCGCGTAGCAGCGCCCGGATCTCCTCACGGGTGATCGTCCTCCAATGTCCCACCTTCAGGTTGTCCAACTCGATGCACCCCACCCGCAGGCGGATCAGCTCCTTGATGTCATAGCCGAACGCCTCGAAGATCCGGCGGATCTCCCGGTTCTTCCCTTCGGTGAGGATGATGCGCGTCCACTGGCGCGAGAAGAGCTCAAAGCGCTTGATGGTGTACACCTCCCCATCGATGGAGAGACCCCTCAGGGCCTCCTCCATGTCCCGTCGCTCAACGGGGCGGGAGGTACGGACCATGTACTCCTTCTCGATCTGGGTCGATGGGTGGGTGATCTTCTGTGCGGTCTTGCCGTCGTTGGTGTAGATGACCAACCCCTCGCTGTCCCGGTCGAGCCGACCGACGTGGAAGAGCAAGTCGCGGGCCGGCGTGTCGATGAGGTCACGGGCGTAGAGCTTCTCGTTGGGGTCCCAGTTGGTGCACAGGTAGCCGCGCGGCTTGTAGAGCGCATAGTAAAATGCCCTCTCAACCGGTTCGACGACCACATCATCGACCATCACCACATCATCGGACTCCACTTTCGTGGCCAAATCGGTGGAGCGGACCATATTCACCTTCACCCGACCGCTTTGGATCAGGCCCTCACAGGAGCGGCGCGATCCGCAGCCACTCTTTGCCAAATATGAATTCAATCGGATCGGATACTCTATGTTCATCTCTCTTCCTTCTCGGCCTCTCGGCCTCTTTCACGCGGTTCTTTCTCGAATCGCTCCCGGTCGATGTCACTGAGTTTGGGCAGCGCAGCGATCGACTCGAGGTTGAACTCGTAGAGGAACTTGCGTGACGTGCCGTAGAGGATGGGGTGGCCGATGACATCCTTGCGGCCAACCACCTTGATGTACTCCCGCTCGCGCAGCAGGCGGATGATGGAGTCGCTGCCCACCCCCCGGATGTTGTCGATCTCCCGTCGTGTGATGGGTTGGCTGTAGGCGACGATGGAGAGTGTCTCCAGTGCAGCGCGCGAGAGGCGGCGGTCCACCCGCCTGCCATACACTGAACGCAGCTGTTCGTTGAGATCGGCGGAGGGCAAAAAGTGAAACGAACCGTGGCTGTCCATCAAGTCCAGGCCGTGCATGTGCATGCCGTAGTGCTCCTTGATCTCGTTGAGAGCCGCCGTGACCTGCTCCTCACCAAGGTTCGTCATCTTGGCCAGCTTATCGAGGCTCACCGGTTCATTCTCCAAAAAGAGGATCACCTCAACCAAGCGCGCCTCGGCGCTGAGCACGGGTGCCTGCTGTTGTCCACTCTTGGGTGCCACTACTCCTCCTCCCTCTCCATGTCCATGTCGATCACCTCCTCCTCCTCGAGGTACTCGTACTCCTGCTCATACAGGTCCTCGGCAAGGAAGGACTCCTCCTCTTCGGCGCTGATGGGCTCGGTGGTGGGCAGGTACTCCTCGTCCTCATCCTCCCACACATCGTCATAGTTCTCCTGCCAGGCTCCGTCTCGTTTCCTGATGAGGATCGCTCCGAAGCTCTCTGTCTGGGTGAGGATGATCATGCCCAGCTTTGTGGCATCGAGGATCGCCATGAAGGCACAGACGATGTGGGCGATACTCTCCAAATCGACGATCAGCTGTTCGAGGGTGATGTAATCAAGTGTTTCAAAGAACTCGCTCATCAGCGTGATCTTTTCGTTGACCGTCACCTCCTCGTAGACGTTGAAGACCTTGGAGGGAGAGATCCGGGTGATGAGGCGGGTGAAGGTAGAGAGCAGGTCGGGAAGCCCGACTTCCCCGAAGAGCTCCTCATCGCCGAAGGGAAGGCGGAAGGCCGAGCTCCTACGGCTGATGTAGAGCTCCCCTCCGGTGTTGGTGCCGGTGAGCAGCTCGGTATACTTGCGGAACTTCTGATAATCGAGCAGTCGTTCGACCAGCTCCTGGCGTGGATCTTGGTACTCCTCGTCAAAGTCGAGGTCGACGGGCAAGAGCATCCGGCTCTTGATGTAAATCAGGTCGGCGGCCATCTTGTAGAACTGTGTAAGGTCCCCGAGCTCGACCTCAGAAGCCCCGGCCAGGTAGGTGAGGAATTGGTCGGTGATATCACCGATGGGGATGTCATAGATGTTGAGCTCGCTCTTCTGGATCAAGAAGAGCAAAAGATCCAATGGACCCTCGAAGATCGGGGTATGAAACGTCTTGCCATCAGCGCTCTTTGGCGAGATGCTCTCTCTTATCTGCACTCTCAGTACCTACACCGGCAGTATAGCCAAGAGCGCCCAAGATGGCAAGAAAGGGCGTTACTCAGCTGCCTCTTCCTTTGCACCCCTCGAGGGGAACATCAAGGCCCGCAGCTGTGCATCGAGGGTGGTGACGATATCGGGGTTGTCCTTGAGGAAGTCGAGTGTCTTCTCCCGCCCTTGGCCGATCCGCTCCCCATTGTACGAGTACCACGACCCACTCTTGTCAAGCAACTCGTACTTGAGCGCTGCGTCAAGGACACTGGCAATGTAGCTGATGCCCTCGCCGAAGAGGAGGTCGAGCTCGACTTTCTTGAAGGGGGGGCTGACCTTGTTCTTCACCACCTTGATCCGTACCCGGTTTCCGTAGATGTCGTCGGCTCCCCGGCTGAGCGTCTCGATCTTGCGTACCTCGATCCTCACCGAAGAGTAGAACTTCAATGCATTGCCGCCGGTGGTGGTCTCGGGGTTGCCGAACATCACCCCGATCTTCATCCGGATCTGGTTGATGAAGATGATCATCGTATTGCTCTTGGCCAGGAGCCCGGTGAGCTTGCGCAGCGCCTGGCTCATGAGACGGGCCTGCAGGCCCATATGGCTGTCGCCCATATCCCCGTCGATCTCCGCCTGTGGGGTGAGGGCAGCAACCGAGTCGATGACGATGATGTCCATCGCTCCACTGCGCACCAACGACTCGGCGATCTCCAAGGCCTGCTCACCGCTGTCCGGTTGGCTGATCCACAGCTCATCGATGTTCACCCCCAACTTCTTGGCATAGGTAGGGTCCATCGCGTGTTCAGCATCGATGAAGGCGGCGATGCCGCCGGCCTTCTGCGCTTCGGCCACCGCATGCAGTGCAAGGGTGGTCTTTCCGCTCGACTCGGGGCCGTAGATTTCAACTACCCTCCCCCGCGGGTATCCTCCGATGCCAAGTGCTTCGTCGAGCAAGAGGGAACCGGATGGGATGAAGCCAATGTCCAGGCTCTCTTCGCTGTCGCCGAGCCTCATCAACGAACCCTTGCCGTACTGTTTGTCGATCTGCAGCCGTGCCGCCTCCAGTGCATCCCGCTTCTGCTTCAGATCCGTGGGAACTCCCACATCTTTGTTCTTGGCCATATGCTCTCCTCTTACGCCTCTTAAGGACAAATCCTTGCTAGTTTGCTTCAATCATGCATCAAGGACGAAGGTCACCGGTCCATCGTTGGTGTACCGTACGTCCATATGAGCACCAAAAGATCCTGTCGCCACAATCGGGAGAAGACCTCGCAGATGGGCAACGAACAGCTTGTAGAGACGCTCCGCCTCCTCTGGAGGTGCGGCGTCGTCCCACGAGGGTCGGTTGCCCTTGCGCAGGTTTGCCAAAAGGGTGAATTGGCTGACTGCCAGCACCCCCGCTCCCACATCAGTGAGGCAACGGTTCATCTTTCCTGCATCATCATGGAAGATCCTCAGCTTCACGATCTTCTCAGCCAGCCACTGCGCCTGATGGTCCCCATCGCCCTTGGCAACGCCGAGATAGATGAGCAGGCCTGCATCGATGGCGCCGATGACGGTGCCATCGACCGTCACCGTTGCATCCTTGACCCGCTGGATGACCGCCCTCACCGCCCTGCCATCCTGTGCATGTCGCGCACGAACTGCTGTCGGTCGGGGGCATTGAAGAAGGCGCTGCCGCAGACAACCACGTCCGCGCCCCGCCCGGCCACCTCAGCCACCGTGTTGAGGTTCACCCCCCCATCCACGCTGATCACATAGCGATGGCCGTGCAGCTGCCTCAGTGCTGCAAGCTCTTCGATCTTGCGCAGCGTCGAGGCGATCAATGATTGGCCGCCGAATCCAGGGTTTACGCTCATCACCAACACCAGGTCCACCATATCAAGGACCTCGATGAGCGATGAGACCGGAGCCGAGGGAATCAGTGAGAGGCCCGCCTTGGCCCCGTTGTCTGCGATCAAAGCGAGGGTACGGTGGAGGTGCAGGCTCGCCTCGCTGTGGACGGTGATGTAGTCACACCCCGCCTTGGCGAACTCTGCGATATATCGCTCTGGTTGGTCGATCATCAGGTGCGCATCGAAGGGACGGTTGCTGTGGACACGCAGGTCGGCGATGAACTTGGGCCCGAAGCTGATGTTGGGCACGAAGGCACCGTCCATGACATCGAGGTGGACCCAATCGGCACCGCTGGATGCGATGGTCGAGACCTCCTCACCGGCACGGCTGAAGTCGGCTGCGAGCATGCTCGGAGCCACGATCAAGGATGGCTGTATCATAGTCATGTTATATCAGTATATGGGGCGTTTTGCAACGACCTTTCATCAAAAACTACTATATATGTGTTAATGCCTGATGGGCAATACCTCCCGTTGATGGTATTGCCCCCATGATAGACTCACCCTGGTTTGTGGGAGGACGACCTGCCGTACAACGGATGCTTGAAGCCGCGGCGACCCGGGCCATTTCTGCTGGAGGAACCCTGACTTGGATCTATCCTGTCGTTGCCGGGAGACTCATGCGAAAAATCCTCTTGGCAACGGCATACATCATCTGGACCGGGATTGGGGCCGTCGGTGTGTTTCTTATCTCCATCATCCTCCTCGACGGGCCAGTGAATGCACCCAGAATCGTCGCACCAATCCTCATTGGCTGTGGCTTCGCCCCGATGAAACTCTTGAGTGCGTGCGCAAAGAGAAGCTCATCAATTGCTCGTTTTCGATTATTGTGCTATACTACTGCATACGTCAGTTCCGACCAAACCGAGCAGGCTATGTCCCGGTCTGCCCGGTTTCTTTTACGTGTGAGAATCGGCAATTTCGGGAGGAAACCATGGGGTTCCAAGAGATAGAAAACGCATTGAAGAAAGAAGAGCAATGGACTCGCTCCACTGCAGCCGGCTACACCCTCGCCGCCTTTGAGACCCTCGACGGGTATCTTGAGTCGATGGATGAAGATGAACAGAGCGAAGCCAGGGCACTGTGTGACACGCACCTCAGCGAACGCGAGAAGAACAGCATCATCGCAATGTATATCAGCGGCTCAATCCAGCTAGAGCGCCGTGGCGGTGACGACTATCTGCAGCTGCTCACCCTCATCGAAATATTCGTCGAAGCGAAGAAGCATGAGATTGTCGAGATGCTCTGCAAGAAGATACTCAACCGGAGCGAGAACAAGCATGCGCTGCGCCTGCTCGCCTCCTCATACGAAGCAACCGGGCGACAGGACGAAAAGTTTGCCCTGTGGCAACGCTTGGTGAAGGTCGACTACGAGGAAGTGGAGATCGTACGCCTGCTCGCTGTCCACGCCCAGGAGCAGAAGGACCTCGAAGGGGCCGCTTCCTTCTACAAGAAGGCGATCCACCGCCTCATCAAGCGCCGGGACATCTCCACGGTACGCTCCGTCTTCCACGCCCTGCTCTCCCTCGGCGTCGAGAAGTTCGGATACTTCATGGGGGTCGTCGAACAAGTTGCCTCGGAGAGTCAAAGCACCGCTGTGGCGCTGCTGCGAGAACTCGAGGGTTCCTTCAAGGATGATGTAGATACCCTCATCGAGATCCAGAAGCAGATGCTCATCCTCGATGGTGATGACACGGTGGCCCGAGACAGCCTGGTGAAGAGCTACAAGCTCAAATACAAGGATCACTCCCGCCTGAAGAGCTGCCTCGACTCATCCCACCTGACCAGCAGCTTCAGCCGCGATATCATCTACGCCATCGAGGACTTCGAGACGAACATCGCCTTCGACAGGGGAACGTTCGTCTTCCAGAACTCCACCAATCGCATTGGCCGGATCCGGTCGATCGATGAGAACGATGTAATCGTCGACTTCGCCGGCCAAACCACCAAGCAAGGCTCACGCCTCTCCACCAACATGGCCTTCAAGAGCCTGCAGGCCCTTGACCGTGGCCACATCTGGGTGCTCAAGAGCGTGTTGCCCCGCGAGCGACTCACCGAGAAAATCGCCGACGACATCCCCTGGACGCTGATGACCGTGATGAAGAGCTTTGACGGAAAGATCAACCTCAAGGAGTTGAAGGCAGAGCTTGTTCCCTCGATCCTCGCAGCCCGCCAGTGGACCAGCTGGCTCTCCAAGGCGAAGAAGGAGTTGATGACCAACCCCCTCTTCGATCTCAGCGCCAATGAGACTGACACCTACCTCCTGCGCTCGACTCCGGTCAGCTATGAGGAGAAGCAGCTCTCCGTCTTCCGCGGCGAGAAGGACATCTATGACAAGATCAAGTGCCTGAAGGACTTCATCACCAGCAAGGGAGATGTTGAGAGCGACTTCTTCTTCGAGATGGTGCGCTACTTCAGCGATATGTTCTTCGAGGAGAATGGCGCCTACAAGCCCATCGTCGACGTCACCGATGCGACCTTCAGCGCCTACCTCTTGCTCAAGGATCTGGTGGTGCGCCAGAACATGAACTTCCTCAGCTGGCCGGAGAACCTCGCCTTCGCCACGCTCTTCGAGCGCGCTGAAGGAATCGGCGAGATCTTCGGAGCCATCAAGGACTCGGAGATCAAGAAGAGTTTCATCGACCATGTGGTTGCTGAAGTACCCTCCTGGGCGAAAGTGTTGCCCGACCTCTTCCCCTCCTACCTGACCGGCTACATCCCCGACATCTACCGCCACCACAAGAAGAACGGCGAACTTGCCAAGATCTACAAGGATGCGGTGGAGAACTTCAAGGAGAAGAGCTCGACGCTCCTCTACCTGCTCAAGAGCGGTGATCCCAAACTCTGGGCCAAGGGAGGCGTCACCGGCGAACAGTTGCTCTTTGCCGAGCTCCAGCTGCTCGACTACGCCAACCGCCTGATCGAGAACCGCAAGGATGTGACGGAGAACCGCAAGATCAGCAAAACGCTCATGACCCTCCTCTTTGATGAGAAGGCGATCTTCTCCTATATCGATGAGGGCAAGGAGGAACACGCCCAAAAGGTGTACAGTCTGGTGGCAAACGTCTTCGGCCTGCCGGGTGGACGGAAGATTGAAGTCAAGCACGCCATCAGCGAACGCTTCCCCACCTTCCGCTTCTTCGACGAGACGGCGAGCCCCGAAAAGGACGGGTGGGTGCCCACCGGCCTCTTCTGCAGTCAAGCCTCCCTCGACGCCAAGAAGCGCGAAGCCGAGCACATCCAGCACGTGGAGCTACCCGAGGTTGCCCGGGAGATCGGAAACGCCCGGGAGATGGGAGACCTCAGGGAGAACAGTGAGTACAAGTTCGGCAAGGAGAAGCAGACGCTGCTGAGCAATACGCTGCGTCGCCTCTCCGAGGAGATCGACCGTGCCACGGTCATCACCCGGGATAAGGTCGACCCGACGAGGATCGGGTTCGGCACCCACGTGGTGCTCACCGATCACAAGAAGGGCGGTGAGGTGGTCTACACGATCATGGGACCGTGGGAGTCCAACCCTGATGAGAACATCATCAACATCAGTGCTCCCTTCGGCCGGTCGTTGGTGAACCGCCAGGAGGGTGAGCGCTTCAGCTTCACGCTCAATGAGATCGAGTACGACTTCACCGTCGAAAAGATCTCCGTCACCGACTTCTGAGCATCACAGGTTAGAATCCATCCCCCTCCCCCCTTCGCTTCAGAAGGCCGGTGAGGGGGATCTTCATGATGCGGTAGCTTGCCAAGGTGAGCAGGAGGGCACCCAGGCCCAGAGCGGCCAGCATCACCACATTTCTCAGGTTTGAACCACTTGTATACCACGTGGGGTCCATTCGTCGGTAGATGAAGGCAGCACACAACACAGGAAGGTTTGCCACACAGATGCGCAGAAGTGCGGCGAAGAGCCGGCGGTCCCGGAGAGGGGCATAGAGGTCTCTTAAAAGGATTGCCAGGGCAATGAACGCACCAATCGCCGAAATGCCGTTTGCAAGCGGTAGCGAGAGGATCCCTACCCCCCCTTTGATGAATACCCACATCAACGCGATATCCAATATATTCTGGAGGAGGACGACCATCGTCATCGTACGGTGGCGTGATGCACTGTAGCCGAGGCGCAGCATCAGTGCGTAGAAGGAGAGCGGGGTCATGAAGAGCAGGTACCCCCTGAGCACCTTGGCGGTGAGCAGGGCACTGTCGTGGGAGAAGAGACCCGCTTGCAGGATGGCGGAGACGCTCTCACGGCTGAGGAAAAAGAGGATGATGGTACTGGGAATCAGCAGCGATCCCAGGCCTGTCAGTGCACCGGACGTGACCTCCTTGATACGGTCGGTCTGTCCAAGGGCGTGTGCGGTGGCGAGGATCGGCAGACACACACTGCTGATGGCGTTGAAGAAGATTCCATAGGGGGTCTGGTAGAAGATCGTCGAGTTGGCCAACGCGGTGACGCTGCCGGTGGGAAGGGCCGAGGCGAAGCGGTAGGTGACCAGCTGGGCGATGACCTGGGCCACCATCCCCATCGACACCAAGAGCCATGCCCTGAGCACGGAGAGGAGCGGGGTATCACCGCTGCGTATGGCAATCCTCATCCGATACCCGTGTCGGCGAACCGCCAGGTAGGTGACAGCAGCTTGCCCCAGCCCACCGCCCACCGCTGAGACAGCCATGCTCAATGCCCCCAGGCGGGGGGTGAGGGTCAGCACTCCGGCGATGACGACGAGCGAGAAGATCAGCGGGGAGAGGAAGGCGGCAGCAAAGCGGTGGTGGGATTGCAGCACTCCACCGAAGATTGCTGCAAGGCTGATGAAGAGCAGGTAGAGCATGAATGGGGGCAAGAGCTGGCCACCGAGGGCAATCTGTGTGCGGTCAAAGTTGCTGAGCAGGGCGATAAGGCCCTCCCGCCAGATGTAGGAGATGATGACGATGGGGATGAAGAGGATGAGTTGGTAGGTGCACAGCAGACTGAAGAGGTGGTGGCGAGTCTCCTTGCGCTGCTGGGTGGAGAGGGCGCTGAAGGCAGGGATCAAGGCTGAGGTGACCGCCCCTTCACCAAAGAGTTTGCGGAAGTTATTGGGGATATTGAAGGTGAAGTTGATCACATCCGCAGTGCTGCCGCTGCCGAAGACCTGGGCGAGGATGCGGGTGCGCACCACGCCCAAGAGCCGGCTGGTCAGGGTCGCGGCCATGATGATGAGCGTGTTGCGCCCCGATCTATCGACTGGCGTAGAATCGTCCAAGGTACTCCCTCTTGAATGCCGCAAAGCGGTTCTGGGCGATGGCAGTGCGGATCTCCTGCAAGAATGTATGGAAGAAGGTCAGGTTGTGGATGGTGGCAAGCATCGGGGCGAGCATCTCGCCGGCCTTGAAGAGGTGGTGCAGGTATGCACGGCTATAGGTGGTGCACGCCAGGCAGGCGCACCCCTCCTCCACCGGACCTTGGTCGAACTTGTGGATCGCCTTCTTCATCGTGATGACCCCATCACGGGTAAAGAGACCACCATTGCGCGCCATCCGGGTGGCCAACACGCAATCGAACATGTCGATGCCGTTCTCCACCGCCTCGAGGATGTAGTCGGGGCTGCCGATGCCCATGACGTAGCGCGGTTTGCAATCGGTGATTTGGGCTGCCGTATGGGCGAGGAAGTGGGCGAACTGCTCACCCGTCTCACCGACGGAGAGTCCGCCGATGGCGATGCCATCAAAGTCCATCCCATTGAAGAAGGCGGCGCTCTCGCTTCTCAGGTCCTCGTAGAAGTTGCCCTGTACGATGCCGAAGAGTGCCCCCTTGAAGCGATCTTCCAGCCCTTTGCGATGATCCAGGGCTCGTGTTGCCCAGCGGTGGGTGGTCTCCATCGCCTCGCGGGCCTTCCGGTACTCGATGTTTGGGGCGGTGCAGACATCCAGGACCATGGCGATGTCACTGCCGATGATGTGCTGGCTGTCCACCACGCTCTCGGGGGTGAAGAGGTGGCGGCTGCCATCGATGTGGCTCTGGAAGGCCACCCCCTCCTCCTCGATCTTCCTCAGCCCGGCCAGGCTGAAGACCTGAAAGCCACCGCTGTCGGTGAGCAGGTTCCCCTCCCAGGCGGAGAAGGCGTGCAGGCCGCCGAAGTGCTTGAGCACCTCGAGGCCCGGGCGCAGGTAGAGGTGGTAGGTGTTGCCGAGGATCAGGTCATAGCCGATGTCGGCCACCGCCTGGTGGAAGATCCCCTTCACCGTCCCAGCGGTGCCCACCGGCATGAAGACCGGGGTCTGGACCCTCCCATGGCCGAGTTTCAAGAGGCCCAGGCGGGCTCTGGTGTCACTGTCCTGATGCGTGGATTCGAAGATGCTCATGCGCTCCCCCTGATAATCGTCCGTTCGGCGAACGCCACCAAGAGTAGCACAATCATCGGGATTACCATAGCCCATACGGGCTCGAGTACCCCTTGTCGGGCCATGATCAGGGTGAGCATCTGCACCACGTAGTAGATCACTGCGATGCTGATGGCCGTGATGATCGAGAAGAGGAGGATGTTCTTCTTGTACTGGTAGCTGATCGTCACGGCGATGATGACAAGCAGGAGCGGGTTCAGCGCATCAAAGAGGCGTTTGGTGAAGTCGGTGGCAAGGGGGGCCCAGCGATCGCTGTCAACGCGGCGGATGACAGCGAGGTAGTCGATTGCCTGTCGGATCTCCATCGTCTTGATGTCATCGCTGATATTCTTGAAGTACGAGGGTTCCAGTGTGAAGAGGTCGAGCTCGAAGGTCGCCTCCTCAGTGGTCTCCACCCGCCTGCCCTCACCGTCAGGGCGTTGGATCCTCACCCCCTCGAAGACCCAATGGTGTCTCTCCCCCTCCCAACGGGCCCGGTCGCTGTCGATGCGCGCAGCGAGCTGGCCCTCCTCATCGAGGAGGATGAAGACCACCTGGCTGAGCAGCGCCTCACGGTCGTTGTAGTGGCGGGCCCAGACAACGTACCTGCCTGCCGGGTCCCCGATGGTGAGGTTGCGGCTGTCGTAGGTGCTGCGCAGGCCGAAGAGCCCGTCCTCGATGGAGGAACGCTTGAGCTGGGCGGGGATGAAGAGCTGCTCGGAGACGGTGAACTGAACGAGGGAGAAGAGGAGACCGATGATGAGGATCGGTGCGATGATCCGTCGATAGCTGAGCCCGCAACCGTAGAGGCAGATCATCTCGTTGTTCGCCTCCAGCTGGGAGAGGTGGTAGGCGACAGAGAAGAGCAGTGACGGGGCGAGGGCGAATATCACTGCTTGGGGGGTGTAGAGCAGCGTGAGATGAGCGATGACCGCAGCGGCCACCTCACCGGTAATGTAGGAGTCGAGGTTGCTGAAGAGGTCCACCGAGAGGAGCATCAGCGTACAGAGGGCGAGGGTGACGAGAGTCGTGTTGACCACAGCCTTGGCAGTGTAGCGATCGACAACCCTCATAGGCGCCTCGTTGCCAACAAGCCGAAAAGGCCGAAGATCGTCATGATGATGTTGGCCAGCCAGATCCACAGCTCGACGGCGATCTTCGTCTCGAAGATCTGCATCTGGCTGAAGAACAGGATGTACCAGTAGAGGACACTGGCCAGCATCGAGAGGCCGAAGCCGATGAGACGACCGTGCTTGAGTCGGAAGAATGAGAGGGAGAAGGTCAACAGCACCAAGAGGGTGCAGGCAGCGCTGAGGGCATACTTCTTGGAGAGCTCGGCACGGTAGTACTGATAGTAAAAGTTGATGGGTCGGTTGGCAAGCAGGTCGTCGAGGCTTGCTGTGAGAGCGGTGAGGCGCTGGTCGGACGCACTGTCGCCCAACGCATCGATCTGCTCTCTGACATCGGCAATCTTGCGTTCGTGGCGCGCTTGCTCCTCAGATAAAATCGCCTTGTTCTCAGCTATCAACACCTTGAGTTCCCCAATCGAGAGCTGTGATGGCAGCGCACTGGCAAGGCTTGCAACCTGACCACTGAAGTTGAGCAACAGCGTGGCGCGGTCGGCACGCGAGAGTGTCCATCCCGAGCCTTGTTCACTCTTGAGGATCGTGGGCTGCTCGACATCGAGGCGGTAGATGAACGAAGCGAGATCGGCAAGGCTTACATCGGCACTCGGGGCGGTCATGACCTGGCCGCTGCGGCTCCCCTCCTGCTCGAGCATCACCAGGTCGTAGATCGTCGAGCCATCGACGGCGCGGTTGGTGATCGAGCGGCTGCCGATGGTATTGGTGGCGTTGGCCCTGATCTCCAACGTAGGGAGATCACGCATCAATTCGGTGTAGAGGGCGCGGTATTGGCGTGCACTGTAGGGGACGAGTACATCGGCGGTGAAGAAGGTCATTGCGCTCACGAGCAGTGAGATGGCGATGATGGGAATGAAGACGCGAAAGAGCGAGATGCCGCTGGAGCGCAGCGCCAAGAGTTCATTGTTCGCCCCTAGGTCTCCGATGACCATGCTGGAGGCCGTCAACGAAGCAAAGGGGAAGGTGTAGAGCAGGAATTGGGGCACGGAGAGCAGGACGAGGATCAGAACGGAGGTGTAGTCGACCTGTTTGATCAGGATCTTCTGGGCGATGAGGAGGATCTGGTTGATGAAGAAGATGAAGAAGAAAAAGAAGAACGCCACAACGAACGAGAGCAGGTACTCCCGTGCACTGTGGCGATAGACAAGCGTATGACGACCTTTTGGTGCCAAAGCTATACTCCTGTGGAACCGAACCCTCCGCCGCCTCGCCCACTCTCCTCCAATACCGGTGAGAGGGTGAAGTCGGCCTGCTCACAGCAGGCGATGACCAGCTGAGCGATCCGGTCCCCGTCGTTGATGACATACGGCTCGCTGCCGTGGTTGATCAGGATGACCGCGACCTCACCGCGATAGTCGCTGTCGATCGTCCCGGGTGCGTTGAGAACCGTGATGCCATGGCGCAAGGCAAGACCGCTGCGAGGGCGCACCTGCCCCTCGTACCCGCGAGGCAGCTGCATGGCAAGACCGGTGGGAACCAAGGCCCACTGCCCGCTCTCGATGACGATCGGCTCATCGAGGGCGGCAGTCAAGTCGGCCCCGGCACTGTCGCTCGAGCCATAGGTCGGCAACACCGCCGTCTGCCTGAGCCGTTTTACCGTCACCGGTACCCTTCCCTGTGCCATCGCCGTCCCTCACTTGCCGATGGCGTCGACGTAGCTGAGGTTGAGGCGGTTCTGGCGGTCGATCTCGATGAGTTTGACCGGCACGACCTGCCCGACCTTGAGTACTTCGTCGACACTCTGCACCCGGGTCTTGCTGAGCTTGGAGATGTGGCAGAGCCCCTCCTTGCCCGGCAGGATCTCGATGAAGGCGCCGAAGTCCATGATCCGCTTCACCGTACCCTGGTAGATGCGTCCCACCTCCGGCTCCTCGATGATGCTCTTGATCAAATCCTTGGCCATCTGGGCGCTGGCATTGTTGCGTCCATAGATCGTGATGGTCCCGTCGTCGGCGATGTTCACCTCCGCGGCACTCTGGCTGGCAATCGCCTTGATGGTCTTGCCACCGGTTCCGATGACCGCACCGATCTTCTCCTCATCGACCTTCATCGTCAGGATCTTCGGTGCGTACTCGCTGATCTCGCTGCGGGGGGCCGAAAGTGCCTTGTCCATGATCGAGAGGATGTGCATGCGCCCATCCTTGGCCTGGGCGAGGGCCTTCTGCATGATCTGGGGAGTGACACCGGCGATCTTGATGTCCATCTGGAACGCGGTGATGCCCTTCTTTGTGCCCGCCACCTTGAAGTCCATGTCACCGAGGTGGTCCTCTTCTCCGAGGATGTCACTGAGCACCACGTACTTGGCGTAGTTGGCCCCTTCGGTGATCAGGCCCATTGCAATGCCGGCAACCGGCGCCTTGATGGGGACGCCAGCGTCCATCAGACTCAGCGTACCGCCGCATACCGAGGCCATTGAGGAGGAGCCGTTGGACTCCATGATCTCACTGACCACGCGAACCGTGTAGGGGAAGTCCTCCTTGGAGGGAATCATCGCCTCAAGTGCGCGCTGGGCGAGGTGGCCGTGGCCGATCTCCCGCCGTCCGGTCCCGAGCCGGCCGGTCTCACCGACCGAGTACGGGGGGAAGTTGTAGTGGAGCATGAAGGAGGCGAAGCTCTTCTCTCCGTCGATGGTATCGAACATCTGCTCATCGCTTGCGGTACCGAGGGTCGTCACGGCAAGAGCCTGGGTCTCCCCACGGGTGAAGAGCGCCGACCCATGGGTGCGTGGCAGCAGTCCCACCTCACAGGAGATCTGGCGGATATCGTCAGTCTTGCGCCCATCGGTGCGTACCCCCTTGTCGAGGATCGAGGCACGCAAGATGGTATACTCCAGCTCCTCGAAGAGGGCTGAGAACTGCTTGGCCCGCTTGGGATCCTCGTCGATCTGCTCAGCGTACTTCTCGGCAAGCCGGGCTTGTACCTCTCCAAGGGCGCCATGGCGCTCCATCTTGCCGCGAACGAACGAGGCCTTCTCTACCAGCGGCGTTGCCTCAGCCTTGATGGGATCGAGCCAGGAGAGGTCGGCATCAGGGGTTGCAATCTCGAGCTTTTTCTTGCCGACGAGCTTTGCAAGCTCAACCTGGGCGGCACAGAGCTCGGCGATGACCGGCTGTGCCTTGGCGATTGCCTCGAGCATGACCTCTTCGCTCTGTTCCTTGGCCCCGCCCTCGACCATCGTGATGCCGTCGCTGGTGCCGGCGACCACGATATCGAGCACCGATGCCTCGATCTGGCTGAAGGTCGGGTTGATGATATAGGTGCCGTCGACCAACCCCACCCTGACAGCGGCAATCGGGCCGGCGAAGGGGATGTCGCTGATCACCACCGCAGCACTGGCCGCATTGATGGCGATGATATCGGGGGTGTTGCTCATATCGGAGGAGATGACGGTGGGGACCACCTGGATCTCCCGGCCGAAGGCCTTGTCAAAGAGGGGGCGCATCGGGCGGTCGATGAGGCGGCTGACGAGGATCTCCTTGTCCTTGGGACGGGCCTCGCGCTTGAGAAAGCCACCGGGAATCTTGCCGGCTGCATAGAACTTCTCGTTGTATTCCACACTGAGGGGCACGTAGTCGAGCTCCTCGTTGGGTTGTCGGCCTGCGCATACGGTCGCGATGACCGCGCTGCCTTCATAGGAGGCGTAGATGGCGCCATTGGCCTGTTTGGCGATTTTCCCGGTCTCAAAGACCAGATCGGCATCGCCAATTCGTACCGATACTTTCTTGACTTCCATGTTCTTATTCCTTTCTTTTCGTTCTTGTGCGTTCGGTGCACTTGGTGTTTTCAAAACAAGTAGCTCCCTCGGCCTGAAAAGCCAACGGAGCTACACAGACTATTTGAGGTATTCCCCCACCCTACTTACGCAGGCCAAGGGAGGTGATCAGTGTGCGATACGCCTCGATGTCCTTGTTGCGGAGGTACTTGAGCAGTCGTCGGCGTTGACCGACCATCTGCAGCAGACCGCGGTTGCCGGCATGGTCCTTGGGATTCCTCTTGAAGTGGTCCTGCAGGTCGTTGATCCGAGCGGTCAACAGCGCAATCTGCGCCTCGGTGGATCCGGTGTTCTTTGCATCGCCGCCATAGGTGGCGATGATCTCTTGTTTCTGTTCCTTCGTGATCATGCGATAGTACTCCTCTTGGCGATCAGGCCAAGTCCTTTGATACCAACACGTCCCTCGATACGGCTGTGGTCTTCCGGTGTGAAGGAGAGCTCTTCCTCGGTGAGGCAAACCACTCCATCGATGGCTGCATCCTCGTGATCGAAGAGGCGTCCATCATACCACCCGGGAGGCGGCAACAGTTGTGTGAAGGCTTTGGTGCGGTACAGCAGACCATGTTCGTTGACTCTGGCGGGATAGGCTGCCACATCCAACGTGTAGGGTCTGCCGAGCATACCCTGGACTTTGTCCAAAGCGCCCTCAAGAAGTTTTTTACGGACCAAGGTACTGGAAACATTCAATCCTTCGTCGTTGACGATGAAGGGTGGAACCTCAACAAAGGACCCTGGCTCGAGTCGTCCAAGATATTCCTGCAGCTGAACAGGACCGGCACTGGAAGCCGCCACACCGCAGCGGAAATCTGAACCGACAACCATCATCTTGATTGTACTCACCGTTGTGACCAAGATGAGGAACTCCTCAGCTGTGAGTGTACTGAATTCAGCAGAAAAGTCAATGACAAGCAGGTAGTCGACCCCACATTCATCAAGAAACTGCTCAAGTTGCACCTCGCTGGTCAGTCGCTTCTCCATTTTTTGGCTGTTGGTGACCATCTTCGGGTTGCGGTTGAAGGTGATGACCATGCTGTGCCACCCCTCTTTGCGTGCCCATGCGACGTTGCGTTCGATGATTGAACGGTGGCCGAGGTGAAAGCCGTCGAAGACTCCGATCGAGACGGCGCACTCCTCCTGCCAGAGCAGCGGATTCTCCACCAAGTAGGTGAAATCAAAGCGTCTCATACCCACCCTCCTCTCGTATGTAGGGGCGCAACCAGGCGGCAATCTTCCGGTTTGCCAGATCGAGCACCGCCTGTAGGACGCCATCGCCATCGTAGGCCAATGCCCACCCCTTTCTTCCCAATGCAAGCGCCGAGCGTGGGTATTGGCCGTGGACCATCCGGGAAAGTTCATCGTTTGAACAGGTCATCCGGTTCATCGCAGGCAGGCGCAGCAGGTACTCCTCGCTCCGCTCAAGCGAAGGATCGAGGGATTCGATCTCGTCAGCACGGTGTGCTTCATCTAGGTGGAAGGGCCCGATCTCGGTGCGCACCAAATCCTCAAGGTGTGCGGCACTGCCGGTGGCCCTGCCCAGATCGCGGGCCAGGGAGCGGATGTACGTTCCCTTGCTGACAGCGATGTCGCAGGCAAGCAGTCCATCCTCATAGGTGAGCAGGTCGAAGCGGTGTACCGTCACCGACCTCCTCTTCATCACTGGCGCCTCCCCGTCCCGTGCCCGGTCGCTGGCCCGCCGCCCGTCGATGTGCACGGCGCTGTAGAGAGGTGGGGCTTGCTCGATGGCTCCGATGAACTGCGGCACGGCTCGCGTGATCTCTTCGAAGGTGGGGACTGGAGCCGAACGCACCACCGCCCCCTCGGGATCGAGGGTGTCCGTCTCGCAGCCAAAGCGAATCATGGCCGAGTAGCGCTTGTCCAGGTTCATGAAGAGTGGATTGAGCCGGGTCATCGATCCGGTGAGCACAACAAGAAGACCCTGGGCAAATTTGTCCAGGGTCCCGGCGTGGCCGACTTTCTTGCCAAGCATGCGCTTGACCGCAGCGAGGGCCCGAAAGCTGGTCATGCCGCCTTCTTTGGCGATGAGCAGGATGCTAGGCGTCGTTTCCATTGATGTTCAGCTGGTCGATCAAGGCGTTGATCCGCTGTCCCTCGACAACGGAGGTATCGGCCTTGAAGCGCAGCTTGGGGGTGTTCCTCGTCTTCAAGAACGAGCCGAGCCGCTTTTGGATGAACGCACTGGCCCGGCTGAGCGCCTCAACGCTCTGGGCCAGCTCGTCCTCATCAAGCGGTGAGGAGATGTAGATGGTCGCATAGGCGCCGTCGGGCGAAAGATCGACCCGGCTTACCGAACACAGGGTGCTCAGCCGTGCATGCTTGATCTCCCCGGTGACGATCAACGTCCCGATCGCCTCGGCAATCTTTGCCTCGATGCGTTTGCCTGTCCATTCACTCATATCGTTATATTCGCCTCCAGTTTGCGTGCAACCTTCTCGGTCTCGACAATCTCAAGGACGTCGCCAACGCGCAGGTCGTGGAAGTTCTCAAGCCCGATACCACACTCAAAGCCCTCGCTGACCTCCCTGGCGTCATCCTTGAAGCGCTTGAGGCTGGAGATCCTCACCAGGTCCTTGGTGACCTGCACAGAATCGCGGTAGACACGCACCAGGCCGGTGCGTTTGACCTTGCCGCTGGTGACCATACACCCGGCGATGGTGCCGACCCTGGGTACCTTGAAGGTCTCCCTGACTTCAGCCGTCCCGATCTCAACTTCACGGATCTCCGGTGCGAGCATGCCTTCCATGGCCAGGCGGATATCATCAACGACGTCGTAGATGATGTTGTAACGACGGATCTCGATGTTCTCGTGGTCGGCCAATGCCTGGGCACGGGGGGTCGGCCGTACGTTGAAGCCGATGACCAGTGCATCACTGGCGCTGGCCAGCGTGATGTCGCTTTCAATGATCGCCCCCGCGCTGGCTCGAATGACATTGAGGTGGATCTCGTCGTTCGACAGCTTCTCCAAGGCACCTTGCAGTGCCTCCACCGAGCCCTGGACGTCACCCTTGATGATGACGTTGAACTCCTTGATGCTACCCTCTT
>JALOBD010000223.1 GCA_023228445.1 Sphaerochaeta sp.
CCAGCTTTTGGACTTCAATGGGGCAATGGAGGACTTCAAGAAGCGGCGCATCAGTTCGGTCATCCCCCTCGATGAGACCTTCGTCGAGGACCCGGTGCGGATGATCAGGGCCATCAAGTATGCGGTGGTGACCGGCTTCAACCTGCGGATGAACATCAAGATGGCCATCAAGAAGTACAACGCTGAACTGGGGCGCGTCTCAACCAGCCGGCTGACCGAGGAGGTGAACAAGATCCTCGCCAGCGGGCACAGCCGAGAGATCATCAATGAGCTGAAGCGCTACAAACTCCTGCCGTTCATGCTGCCCGCCTTCTCCATCTACAGCGACTACGAGCAGGTCCAGGCAAACCTCTCTGCCCTCGACCGGCGCGTCATGGCAGCCAAGACGGAGAACGGGGCCGAGGTGGTTCTCGCAGACATGATCGGAGCGCTTGTCGATCCCCTGATCGTCTTCACCGCCGAACAGCTCAGCGCCGAGCAACGCTTCAAGGAGACCTTCCGCCAGATCAAGGTGCTCATCAGCCCGATGACCCCGCCCAACTACGATGTGGAGCTGGCAAGCGAACGCCTGCTCAACGCCCGCGGCTTCAAGACCCCGCGCAACTGCGTGCGCCCCCCCAGGCCGGCGAACAGGCCACCGCGCCGAGGTGCCCCCGCCGGCCGGCGTGATGGAGTATCGCCGAAGAAGCGGCGACGGAGCAGGGGTGGTTCAGCAAAGGGGGCGCCAAAGGTCCAGGTGCCACCGCCGGCTTCCCCGGCGACCAGTGCCGAGGCCCACGACCTCTAACCCCACTCCTCGATCTCGATGTGGACACTGTGCACGAAGATCGAACCATACTTCTCCAGGCTGTCTGCAATGTACTCCTGCAGTTCCCGCAGGGTGGTGGAGATCTGGTGTTGCATCGGGGCACGCAGGGTCACCGTCAGCGCATACCCTTCGGCACGCTCGTTGACCTTGACCCGCTTGACCTTGATCTGTGAGTCAAACTCGTCGAGGCAGTGGGCGACCATCTGGGTAAGGGCCGCTTCGCTGACCTTCGTCTCCCCGTACTTGGAGAACTCCGGACGCACGATTGTCTTCTCGAAGCCGAGGTTGCGTCTCTTCTTGAAGCGGTCGGTGCGCTTCTTCTTTGAGAAGACGCGCATCGTGTCGTAGACGATCTGGGGGTAGTTGCGGGTGATCTCGATGGAGGGGACGGGGATGACGTGCTTGCCCTCGGCGTAGCGGATGCGCATCGCCGTCTCGATCTGTTCCCGTGTGGCGATGTCCTCGATATGAAAGAGTCGTTCAGGTTGGGGTAGGGTGAGACGCTCGGCAATCTTGTAGACCATCTTCTCACTGGTGCCGATGATCAGGATGCGGGAGAAGCGCTCTTTGGCCAGGGCCTCGCGGATTTCCCGGCGGTGCTCCTCATCGTCGAAGACCGCGGTGCGTACCGCGCCAAGGACGTTTGCCTCACGCTTTGCTGACTTTCCTGCAAGGATCCGATTGCCCCTGATGAGCAGCCCGTCATCGATGATCAACTCTATGCGATGCTTCTGGGCCACGAGCTTGGAACGAAAGCTTTTGCCCGTTCCGCTCTTGCCGACCAGTGCGTACACTTTCTTGCGCTTCAGCTTCCAGAACGCATATTTAAAAATGCGATTCATGGTTTTCATTATAGCAAAATTCTTGTACAATAGAACAGTCTTTATAAAAATTTACAGTCTTGTCTGTTAATCACCAAGTAAGGAGCGTTCATTGATGCATAGAGTACCTACGTTCAGCAAGGGTGGGGTGCACCCTGATGACAAGAAGGTATTAAGCCGCATGCAGGCGATTGAACGACTTCCCATGCCCGGGGAGTTGGTCGTCGCGCTGTCACAGCACCTTGGTTCCCCGGCAAAAGCCTTGAAGGCAAAAGGGGATACCGTTGTCAAAGGAGAAAGAATCGGGGAGGCCAGCGGATTCATCAGCGCCGATGTGCACGCCCCGGTCAGTGGTGTTGTCAAGGAGATCCGTCAGGTCACCCTTGCCAACAGTATTGTCTGTGATGCGCTGGTCATCACACCGGACAGCGAGCAGCCAGAGGGCGACAACGAGCCCGTCGACTGGAGAACCCTCTCGGAGAGCGAGCTGGTGGCCACCATCAAGGAGATGGGAATCGTTGGCATGGGTGGGGCAACCTTCCCAGCCCATGTGAAGCTCACCATCCCCCGTGACAAGAAGATCGATGCCTTCGTCGTCAACGGGGTCGAGTGTGAGCCATATTTGACTGCCGACCATCGCGTGATGATGGAGTGGGCCGAAGAGGCGCTCGAGGGCGCATTGATCTGTGCCAAGGCGACCAGGGCTCCCCGGGTCATCGTCGGCGTCGAGCTGAACAAAAAGGATGCCATCGCACACCTCAAGAGCGTGGCAGAAGAGAAGGGCTATCCAATCGAAGTCGTCGCCCTGAAGGTCAAGTACCCCCAAGGCGACGAGAAGCAACTGCTCAAGGCCACGCTCGGACGGGAGATTCCTTCGGGCAAGCTCCCCCTCGATGTGGGGGCGGTGGTCGCCAACATCGGCACCTGTGTGGCAATCTATGAGGCGGTGAGGTACCACAAGCCACTCTACGAACGGGTGGTCAGCGTCACCGGCGAGTGCATTGCAAATCCCAAGAATATCCTCGCCCCGGTAGGGACCAAGGTCAGTGACCTACTCGCCTACTGTGGGGGCTTCTCCAGCCAACCCGACAAGCTGGTCAGCGGTGGGCCGATGATGGGCTTCTCCTTCTTCGACACCGACACCCCGCTTACCAAGGGCTTCAGCGGTCTGCTCGCCCTCAAGGGTGAGAAGAAGGTGCGCACCACCGCGTGCCTGAACTGTGGCCGCTGTGTGGCCGCCTGCCCCATCGGACTGGTCCCTGCGTTGCTCTACCGCCAGATTGACAACGGCGAGTACGCAGCAGCAATGGCCAACAGCCTGATGGACTGCAAGGAGGGCGGGTGCTGTGCCTATGTCTGCCCAGCCCATATCCCGCTGGTCCACGGCATGAAGACCGGCAAGAAGCTGGGGAGGAAGAAGCAATGATAACACCGACTCTGACGGTCTCCTCCTCTCCGCACCTGCATGAGAAGAGCAGTACCGCTTCCATCATGTACCATGTCAGCATCGCCCTGGCACCCGCATTGGTCTGGGGCGTCTACGTATTCGGCGTGAGGGCGCTGCTGGTTGTCATCGTCTCGATCGCGGCCTCGATGATCTGTGAGTACCTGCTCGG
>JALOBD010000224.1 GCA_023228445.1 Sphaerochaeta sp.
ACCTCCTTCCAGTAGTATCATCAGTATAGAGAGGGTGAGGGGGGGAAGCAAGGGAAAGGTTTGGATACACACAGCGCGATCCAATCTTCATCGAGGGCCACTGATAGGAGCCGGCCATTGGGGCTCCGGTGATTGTGAGCATGTGGAGTGGTTTGATGCCGCACAGCATGCTAAAGTGTATTGTCAGTCGAGTTATATACCCATAATATCGGATATATAAGAAGCCTAAAATGCCATAATAGGGGAGAAAATGTCAAAAATTTGGGGAAACGATGAAATATATGCCTTGACAACCGAAATATATCATAATAACCTGTTATAAACAAGAAAGGCTGATACAAACAATCAACCAAAGGAGATTCACATGAAAAAGATTGTTGTGGTGTTGATTCTCATTGCCTTGGTTTCTGCAGTGTATGCGGGAGGTTCCACAGAAGCAAAGAAACTTGGTAAACAGACAGTCGTCTTTTGGAACGGATATACTGGTCCCGACCGGCCGGTATTGGAAGATTTGGTTGCTCAATACAATGCACAGAGTGATGATATTGAGATCAAAATGGAGATCATGCCTTGGGATACGCTCTTTCAGAAGCTCATGCCCGCCATGATCGCCGGCAATGCACCGGATTTGATCGCCATGTCTGTTGGCCGGTATGCCGAGTATGCTGAAGCGGGAAAGCTTGCTAGCCTCGATGGATTCATTCAGAATTCCAAGGTTCTCAACGTCAAGGACCTGGTGCCGGGGATGATTGAGGCGGGAAACTTCCAGGGATCTCAGTATGCGATGCCGATGGCGTTTGCTGCGATGGTCATGTACTACAACAAGGCGATGTTCCGAGAGGCTGGCCTTGATCCCGAAAATCCGCCGGCAACGTTGGCGCAGTTGCAGGATGCATGGACGAAGCTGATCAAAAAGGACTCTTCAGGCAACGTCGTGCAGTATGCCCAAGCAATCGCTGTCAAGTCGACAGTCCCGATGGTGCCGGTCTTCATGTGGATGTATGGTGCAGACTACATAGCTGGGGGAAAGAGCGTGATCAACTCGGCTGAAGCGGTGCAGGCGATGAGCATGCTAGGCGACGCGTTCCAAGCTGGTGTCTCTCCGGTGGGGTTGACCGGACAGGAGGCGGATAACCTCTTTGCGGCAGGAAAAGCGGCGATAGAGTTCAACGGGCCGTGGGCGATCAACGGGTTCAGGGGTGCAGGGATCGACCTTGGCATCGCCGAAGTGCCTGCCGGCATGGCAGGGCGACGGACCTGGGGAGGGGACACGATCCTCACCATCACCAAAGACTCAAAGGTCAAGGATGCTGCCTGGGATTTCATTGAGTATTGGAATAGTCCCGCTACCCAGCGGACCTGGGCTTTGAATGTAGGCTTCCCCCCGACACGGACCGATATGTCCGGAGATGTCGAGCTGACCACCGGGAATCCTGACATCGTCTACTTCCTCAACTCAGCGCCATACTCGGTACTCTTCATGGCCGATGAGCCGAAAGCCGGTCGCATCGATGAAGAGGTCCTGGTACCGCTGTATGAGTCGGTGACTCGCAAGACGCTCGATGCCGCCACTGCCTTGAAACAGGCCGATGCTGCGTTGTCTGCCCTCTTGAACGAGTAACCACCAAGAAGAAGATAATCCATGCCCAATTGGGCATGGATTATTGTAGAGTAGTGTGCAAGAGGTACGAGGGATGCGCAAGAAGACAATGAATCGAAGTATTGCCCTGGCAGGGATGAGGATGGTCCTCCCATCGATGATCATCATCACCGTCTTTGTCTTGGTCCCGATCGTTCAATCGCTCTCGATGAGTTTGCAAAACTGGAATATCCTCAAGAACACACACTTCTTTGTGGGATTTGACAACTTTAGAAAGGCGTTCGGGGACGAACGATTTCTCAACGCCCTGCTCAACACCGTCATCTACACCCTCTCCTATGTGCCGATTCTGGTCCTCGGTTCGCTGCTCATTGCAATCCTCCTCAACTATGGGTTTACGGGTGCTGGATTCTTCAAGAGCCTGCTCTTTGTCCCCGCGATCACCTCAATGGCAATCGTGGCGATCATCTTCCGATTTCTCCTCGATGGAGACATCGGTTTGCTCAGTATATGGCTCAAGGCCCTTGGGTTCCAAACGAAAGACTTCCTGAGGGACCCTGACACGGCCATGTGGGCGGTTGTCCTCACCGGTGTGTGGCGATGGATCGGGTTTAATATGGTGATCTTCCTATCGGGCCTGAATGCCATTCCAAACGACCTCTATGAAGCGGCAGAGATTGATGGTGCAGGGAAGGTGCGCCAACTCTTCTCGATCTCACTGCCCTTGCTCATGCCTACCATGAGCTTTGTCCTTATCACCAATCTCATCAGTTCCTTCCAGGTCTTCGACCAAATTTATGTCATGACGAAGGGGGGGCCCCTCTTCAGTACCGAAGTGCTGGTGTATTACATCTACTACCGTGGGTTCAATGTCTTTGACATGGGGTACGCCTCAGCGATGGCCTTCATCCTCTTCTGCATCATATTGGTCTTCACCATCTTGCAGCTCAAGGGGTTTCGCAGTGAGGGGGAGAGATGAAATTATCCAAATCGACCAATGTCATGCTCGTTCTCCTCTTCTCGTTGATCAGCGTGATCTTCTTCCTCCCGTTTCTCTGGATGGTCCTCTCCTCGGTGAAGCCTGAGTCGCTCATCATGGGAAAGCCGGGCCAGCTCTTTCCCTCAAGCTTCACGCTCGCCAACTATCAGAGTCTTTTCCAGCGGATTCCGTTCATGAGGTTTTTGGCCAACTCATTCATCTTTGCAGGAGGGGTGACGGTCAGTTCGTTACTGCTCGACTCGTTGGCAGGCTATGCGTTTGCCAAGCTGCCGTTCAAGGGAGCAACTGCGATCTTCGTGCTGGTGCTTGCCACCATGATGGTGCCGTTTCAGATAACGATGATCCCGCTCTACCTGATCATGAACAAAATGAGGATCCTCAACACCTTTGCCGGCCTTATGCTGCCCCGGCTCACCAATGCGTTTGGGATCTACTTCATGAGGCAATCGTTTCTCTCTGTACCCAATGAGTTGATCGATGCCGGGCGCATAGACGGGGTCACAGAGACGGGGATCTTCTTCAAGATCATCCTGCCGGTGGTGCTGGCCTCCCTCTCGACCCTCGGGGTCTTCCACTTCATGTACAACTGGAATGATTTCCTCTGGCCGATGCTGATGA
>JALOBD010000225.1 GCA_023228445.1 Sphaerochaeta sp.
GCTGTTCCATGGGGCTTTGGCCATCCCCGACCCCCCACGGTCCGATACCGGCTGCAAAGCGGATATGCTTCCACCTGCCAAAGCGCTCGATGCGCTCGCTCAGGTCATCACACTCCAAGCCGACATCGATACCATGCATGCCCTCCCGCTCCATCGCATCGAGGAGCGAGGAGGGGTCGACACCTTTGCGTTCGATGGCGAGCAGATGGAAGTGGGAATCGATCAGATGGGAATAGGTGGTGTCCATGACAAGAGTTATACCCCTCTCTGTCTACGGTTGCAAGCGTCTGGACAGCAGACGGTGTGGTCGAGTGCGTTTCCAGGCGGTGGTATGCCCGTACAAGCAGTTTCAATGGTACAATATCAAAAGAATTTCCACCTATTGCAAAAAATCCACCATAGCGCCGGGCCTCAAGCTCGTTGAGTATGGGTATACCATCGAACACCAAGGGTAAGGAGGTAAGACGATGAAACGAATGGTACTCGTGCTCTTGGGTTTTGTATTGATCGTAGGAAACATCAGCGCACAAGGAGAGAGTGAACGTGCTGCACAACGTGGACCAGTGACCCTCAAATACGCCTTCCCAAAAAGATCCTGCAGGGGATTGAGTAGTACCGTCTCACTCCACTACACATATGGCCAGAAGTACGGCGTCTCGTTGATTGAAGTTGAACGGGGCTTCGGCGTAGAATTGCACCTGCCGTATGTCTATCAGCGTGAGGAGGGTGACGCCATCTCACGTTCGTAACGTTGTACAAGAATTGTGAAATATCGCACATTGCCCCATCGGTTGGACTTGATACCCGTGAGGCAGTGGAAGGAGGATAGGATGAAGAAACTTGGAATTGCCATCATCGGATGCGGCAATATCGCCCCCGCTCACCTTGAGGGGTACGGACATCTCCCCTCGATGTGTGAGGTGAGGGCACTGTGCGATCTCTATACGGACAAAGCCCAGCGGCTTGCCACACGCTTCAACCTTGAGGGGTGCACCATCACCGCCGACTACCGCGATCTGCTTGCCCGTGATGACATTGCTGTCGTCTCCCTCTGCCTGCCACCCTCGGCACACTGCCAGGTGACCGTCGATTTCATGGATGCGGGAAAGCACGTCATCGTCGAAAAGCCGATGGCCCCCTCGCTCGCTGAGTGTGATGTGATGATCGAGGCCCAGCAGAAGAGCGGGAAGATCCTCTCTGTCATCTCTCAGAACCGATTCAGGGTCGCCCCGATGCGTATCAAGGAGATGTTGGACCGCGGCCTCTTCGGCAACGTCCTCCTCTCACGGGTCAATTCGATGTGGTGGCGTGGTTCCAACTACTACGACCTGTGGTGGCGCGGCACCTACGAGAAGGAGGGAGGTGGTTGTACCCTCAACCATGCAGTGCACCAGATCGACATCCTGCAGTGGCTCATCGGCATGCCCAAAAGCGTCCTCTCGGTGATGGGCAACGTGGCGCACACCAACAGCGAGGTGGAGGATGTCTCGATGTCGATCCTCCGCTACGACGGGATGTTGGCACAGGTCAACAGCTCGCTCGTCGACCACGATGAGAAGCAGGAGTTCTTCTTCGCAGCCGAAGCGGCGTCGTTCGCCATCCCCTGGCATGTCAAAGCCGTCGAGCAGCTGCCCAACGGCTTCTTCAAACCCAACCCCGCGCAAGAAGCGGCCCTAAACGCCCACTATGCCGCCCTGCCCACCCTCGCAGTCGAGGCTCATTCCGCCCAGATCGAGGATGTGCTGCTCTCAGTGCAGCGGGGTACGGCTCCGTTGGTCGATGGCACAGAGGGACGCAAGGCGGTCGAATTGATCACCGCCATGTATAAGTCTTCCACCGAGGGGCATGAGGTGGCGTTGCCACTTGCAGCAGATGATCCCTTCTATACCACCGAGGGGATGATGGCGAGGATGGTCCGGTATCATAAGAAACTCAAGTCGGTCGAGAATCTCGAGGAGTCTGAGATCACCTTGGGTACGATGTAAGGAGGAGAGTGATGAGAGCGATGGATGGACAGACCTACGCACCGAAGGGCAAACCCGCTCCGGTCTGCAAGAGGGGGGAGTTCCTCATTGGGGTGATCGGCCTCGACCACGGCCATATCTACGGCATGTGCAATGGCCTGACCGAGGCGGGAGCCACGGTCGTTCGTGTCTATGACAAAGATGTTGAGAGAGTGAAGGCATTCGTCGAGGCCTTCCCCACCGCTGCGATCGCAAAGAGCAAGGAGGAGGTCCTCACTGATTCGACGATTCACCTCATCGCCAGCGCTGCGATTGCCAATGAGCGGGGTCCGCTCGGCCTCGAAGCCCTCGATGCAGGCAAGGATTACTTCTCCGACAAGCCGCCGTTCACCACCTTCGAGCAGGTAGAGGCAGCTCGGGCCAAGGTCAAGGAGACCGGCGGCAAGTGGTTTGTCTACTACAGCGAGCGCATCCATGTCGAAGCGGCAATCTATGCCGAACAGCTGCTCAAGGATGGAGCCATCGGCAAGCTTGTATCCCTGCGCGGGTGGGGGCCGCACCGCCTTTCGGCAGCCACTCGCCCCGCCTGGTTCTTCGACCGTGAGCGCTATGGTGGCATCATCACCGACATCGGCTCGCACCAGGTCGAGCAGATGTTGTTCTTCAGCGGCGCCACTGACGCGACGGTGGTGTCCTCTCGCGTGGGAAATCTCCACCACCCTGAGTACCCCGGGCTGGAGGACTACGGCGATGCGTGCCTGACCACCGATACCGGCATTCCCTGCTACCTCTGCCTCGACTGGTTCACCCCCGATGGGCTTGGCACCTGGGGGGATGGGCGCTTCTTCCTCATCGGAACGGAGGGGTACATCGAGCTGCGCAAGTACATCGATGTGGCCGCCAGTAGAGATGGGGACAATGTGATCGTGGTCAACGATGACGGGGAACAGCACTTCACGGTCACCGGCCAGGTTGGTTTCCCCTTCTTTGGCCGCGTGATCCGCGACTGCCTCGACCGAAGCGAAACGGCGATGGGCCAGGAGCACACCTTCCGCGCCATTGAGATCGCCATCGAGGCACAGACCAACGCAGTGAGGATCGGCTGACGTGCGCTACGCCCTCATCGGCTGCGGCCGCATTGCGCCGCAGCACCTCCCATTTGCCCTTGAGAGTGGCTTTGAGGTGGTCGCCCTCTGTGATACGCAGAGCAGCGCCATCGATAGCCTGCTCGCAGCCACCG
>JALOBD010000226.1 GCA_023228445.1 Sphaerochaeta sp.
CTGCGTTTCTCAAGGAGAGTGGCATCACTCTCGCCAAGAACGGGGCGATCGTGGTCGATGAGTTCTTCCGCACCAACGATCGGGACATCCGGGCGGTGGGCGACGCCATTGAGATCACAAGTCCGCTTACCGGCCACGGGTGCACCATTCCCCTCGCCGGCCCTGCCAACAAGCAGGCGCGCCTCTGTGCCGATGCGATCATCGATGGGGACAAGATCCCCTACAAAGGGAGCATCGCCACCTCGATCGCCAAGATTTTCGACATGACGGTGGCCGCAACCGGCTTGACCGAGAAGGGCCTGAAGGCGGCGAATTTGCCCTTCCGCATCGCCGAAACCCATGCGGGCAACCACGCCGGCTACTACCCGAGCAGCCTCCTCTTGACGCTGAAGATTCTCTACCACCCCGAGACCGGCAAGCTCTGGGGGGCACAGGCGGTGGGGTTTGATGGTGTGGACAAGCGCATCGATGTCATCAGTGCCTTCATCGGCATGGAGGGTACGGTCTGGGACCTTGCCGAGTTCGAGCAGGCCTACGCCCCACCCTTCTCCAGTGCCAAGGATCCGGTGAACATGGTCGGCTTCATCGCTGCCAATGCGATTGAAGGGTTGGCCGATCCCATCGGCTGGCAGGAAGCCGAGCGCCTGCGCAAGGAGGGGGCCTTCATCCTCGATGTGCGCAGTGATGAGGAGTTCGAGCTGGGGGCCATCGAAGGGGCGGTCAACATCCCCAACACCGAACTGCGGAAGCGCCTCGCTGAAATTCCCAAAGACCGCCTGATCGTCATCAACTGCGCGATGGGGGTACGCGGCTACCTGGCCGAGCGGATCCTTCGACAAAACGGCTATGAGCAAGTGAAGAACCTCAGCGGCGGGTTCAAGAGCTACGATAGTGCGATGCGCGAGCGGGCCATCCTGGAAAATGGTGGGGTGGTCGTGGTCAGGGAGCCGGTGGGGGTCATCAGCCACCTCCACGAGGATGGCTCTCCGCGCAAGCGCAGCGGCCTCTTCAAGAGCCACGCCATCGATGCGGTGGGCCTGCAGTGCCCCGGCCCGATCATCCGCCTGAAGCGGGAGATTGACAACCTCGAGGAGGGGGACCGTATCATTGTCCGTGCCAGCGACCCCGGCTTCGCCGTCGATGTACAGGCGTGGTGCAAGCTCACCGGCAACGATCTGGTGGGCCTTGCCACCAGCGAGGGTATCATCGAGGCGACCATCACCAAGGGCAGCAGCGCCATCTGTGCGATGCCCGACTCATCGGGAGCCAGACCGGCGATCTGCGACCCGGACAACGGGGCGACCCTCATCGTCTTCTCAAATGACCTGGACCGGGCGTTGGCCTCCTTCGTGCTGGCCAACGGGGCGGTGGCCACCGGCAAACCGGTGACGATGTTCTTCACCTTCTGGGGCCTCTCGATCCTCCGCAAGAAAGGAGCCCGGGCCCCCAAGAAGGACTTCATGGGCAGGATGTTCAGCTCAATGCTCCCAGCCGGCATGGGGGAACTCGGCCTCTCGTCGATGAACATGGCAGGCCTCGGGGCGAAGATGATGAAGAAGCGGATGAAGCGGAAACAGGTCGACCAGCTTGAGGCGATGTTCAATGACGCAAAGAAGAGCGGGGTCAGGATGGTCGCCTGCCAGATGTCGATGGACATCATGGGCATCAGCGCCTCCGAACTGCTCGACGGCGTCGAGATCGGCGGAGTCGCCACCTACATGGGGGCGGCAAGCGAGAGCAGGATCAACCTCTTTGTGTAAGATCAGTAGTGGGGCGGCTTCTCCTGGTGGGGAAGGCCGTCCCCACCCTCCTCGAGCAGGGAGGCAAATCGCCTCTCCATCGCCATGAGGCGATGTTGCAACAGCGCAATCTGGCCGTTCTGCTCTCTCACCACCGAATCGAGGGTGGCTATCGCCTCTTCCATGTAGGCGATCTTCACTTCCATCTTCATCAGCCGGTCATCCATGGCGACCCTCCTGTCCTCATGCTACCACCCCTGCCTGGCAACAGACAAGCGCTTGGTTTGTTGCATTTTTCTCACCATCCCCTTGTCACCGTCGCCGAGCATGGTATACTGAGCAGGTGTTTTGTTGCAGTTTGATGCAAAATGGGGGCGTGCATGAAAGGTGAGCGAGTAGCGCAGTTGGAGTTGTTGTTGCATTCCCACCCTGAGGGGTTGCGGCGTGCGGAGATTGCCCGGAGGCTGGGTGTCCACCGCTCGACGATCAGCCGGTATGTCGACCAGCTGAAGGAGTTCATCGACATCTACGAGGAGAACAACCTCATCAAGATTCGCAGCCGGCTGGAGGATGAGAACATCGCCCTCTCGGTCTACGAGAGTCTGGCGTTCAACTTCAGTGCCGAAGTACTCGCCGACAGCGCCGAGTTCCAGAACCCACACTTGGCCAGCGGACTGCGCAAGATTGCGTTGAACATGCGCAGCTATGCACCGAAGATCAGTGAGAACCTGGTGACGCTCGCCGAGCAGATCGACCTGCAGCTGCAACAGAAGAAGGAGAGTTCGAAGTTCAATGCCGTGTTGGAGGTCCTCATCGACAGCTGGGTCAGTGGCCGGATCGTGCGTGTGGTACAGAGCTTGAAAGGCTTCGACCCCATCGAGACCGAGCTCGCCCCGTACTTCATCGGATTTCGCGAAGAGGACAGCGGGGGACGCAAACCCATCAGCGTGACGGGACGCCTGCGCCACACCACCGAGATTGTGACCATCGACATCTCCACCATCACCAGTGCGACGATTCTCAACGAGACGTACACGATTCCGGACAACCTCAAGCCGTTCAAATCCCCCATCGAGCACGGCCGCTACGACTCCATCGACATGATCCCGCTGAGCCTGAAGATGAAGGAGCGCAGTGCGCTCAACGCCTTGCGTGCTGTCGTGCACGGCCCCCCGATCTTCGAGAAGGCTGAGGATGGGTCGACGATCTGCAACATGGATGTGGAGAACTCCATCGAGCTCTACCTCAGGATCATCCAATGTGGCGATTCGGTCGAGATTCTCGCCCCGGAGAACTTTCGGCGGCGTTTCACCAAGATGCTCTCCAAGATCCTGAAACTTTATGAATGATTTTCCTTGCCCATCGAAGTGTTTGCCTATATGCTACTCTTCTAGGAGGAAAGACGCATGAAACAGTACGAATGCAATCTTTGCGGGTACATCTATGACCCGGCAGTAGGTGAT
>JALOBD010000023.1 GCA_023228445.1 Sphaerochaeta sp.
GGTGTAGTGGGGGAAGTCGCGCATGATCTGCATCGCGATGATTCCCAGGCTCGTCGCTTCCTCCGGGCCGCTGACCACCCGCTTCTTTGTGAGGTCTGCCGTCATCTGGTTGACATGGTCGTTTCTCGATCCGCCCCCGATGATGTGGATGGTGTCGTAGTGTTTGCCGGTGATGTCCTCAAGATCTCTGATCGTGTGGTCGTAGCTGAGAGCGAGAGAACGGTACGAAGAGGCGATGATATCGCCGATGTCTTCGATTCCCGTCAGATCGGAGACTGCCCGTACCATGGAGAGGGGGTTGTACAACGACTCATGGTTGGGATCGAATGTGGGCAGAGTCGGGTGTGAGAGGCCTGGCCTAGAGAGCTCCACGATCTCATCCCACGAGTATGTCCGGTTCTCCTTGAATTCAATTTCCCGCTTGATATTCTGCAGGATGTGCATGCCACAGGAGTTTTTCAGCAAGGTAATCGTGTCGAGCGCGCCTCCTTCGTTGGAGAAGCTGAGCCTCTGGACCGCCTCGTTGATCAAGGGATCGGGGATCTCAGTCCCGATGAGGGACCACGTCCCTGAACTGATGAACGCAACGTGTTCCTCCTGTGTCGGGACCGAGAGGATGGCAGCTGCCGTATCGTGCGATGGAACGGAGATCGCCGTAAGGCGGGGGATGTGGTAGAGCTCTGCAAGCTCCTTTTTGAGCACGCCACGCACCGCTGTATGGGGAAGCAGTGGAGCGTAGAGGTCTCGACGGAGGTTGGTAGTTGAAAAGACCGTCTCTGAGTAGGTGCGGCTTCTCATATCGAGCAGCTCGGTCGTGCTGGCGATGGATACCTCGCTGTTGCGCTCTCCGGTAAGCATGTAGTTGAGAAGGTCGGGGGTAAGGAGCAACGAGGTCGCCTGCTCGTAATACTCGCTCAGCAGCTTGCGGATACCGAGGAGCTGAAACAGCGTGTTCATCGGGAGATTTTGAATCCCGGTGGCGTTGAAGAGGGCATCGAGCTCTTCTTTGCTGAGGCCCTTCATGCCCGCTGCGCCGTGTGGATTGCGGTAGCAGAGCGGGTTGCCCAGCAAATCCCCTGATGCTCCCAAGAGCCCAAAGTCGATGCCCCACGTCGATATGCCGAAGCTCTTGATGTCGGGGTAGGTGTCGCATGCCAGCTTCATGCCTTTGAGCACTTCATGGAAGATTGCAAGGATGTCCCAATGATCGTACGCAACGCCCCGATACTCTCTGTTGGGGACCTGGGCGATGACTTCAAGGCAGATGCGCTCACCGTCGAATGATCCCACAACCGTTCGGATGGAGGAGTTGCCGCAGTCAAACCCCAAGTAACGCTTCATCACATTGCTCACGTTGCACCTCTCGTCTTTCTATTCTCGATCAAAAAGTTGGTCACCATCACCGCTATCATGATAAAGCCCCAGATGGCAGTGGTGAGAAAGGAGCTGACACGCAGCAGGTTGAACCCACTGGAGAGTACCTGGAGGGTGATCAAGGCGATCACGACACCCGACACATTCCCAAACCCCCCTTCACTCTTGACCCCACCGAGCACTGCGGCGAGGATCGTGATGAGCAGATATGAGTCACCATACCCCGATTTTGCAGAGTTGAACCTGCTGATCATCACCAACGCGGCTATGCCGGAGTAGATTCCCGAGACAAGGTACGTCCTGATCAGGACCGCCATATTGTTGATTCCCGAGAACTTTGTGGCCATGGCGTTTGAGCCGATCATGAACAAGGAGAAGCCGGTGCGGGTCTTGCGAAGGAATATCGACATTACAATCGCTGCAAGGAGGAAGATGAGCAGTGGAAATGGGATGCCGAGGAGCATGCCGTTTCCGATATAGAGAACAGCCGGGGAGAAGCCCGATATCACATACCCCTTGGTGATCACGATTGAGATGCCGTTGAAGAGTGTCATCGTTCCCAGCGTCGCGAGAATAGGGGGCATCTCGACAAAGGCTACGAGTACTCCATTGAGCAGCCCGATTGCACTCGATACTCCAAGGCACGCTCCCAGGGCCAGCAGGAAGGCGACAGATGGGGAGCCGGGTTGGCTCTTGAGGATGATTGCCGCGACGATGCCGGCCATATTGGCGGTGGCGATGATCGAGAGGTTGATCCCACCGCTGATCATGACGACCATCATCGCCAGCGTCAGAATACCGAGTTCGGGCAGCTGGTACGCCATCCCTTTCATGTTCGTATAGGTGAGGAAGGTCCCCGGATTGGCCAAGACCATGATGATGATCACCAAGATCATGATGCCGACCAGCACTGAGGTCTCCTTCTTTTCGAGGCGCAATGGTCTCATCATCTCCCCCCTTCCTGTACCATCGGAGGTGAAAGTGGCTCAATGTCGATGAAGGTCCCCACTTTCTCCTTCTTTACTTTCCAGGAGCTGGAGCCAACGCTGAAGAGGATCACCAACCCCACAAAGACATCGTACCACACAGCGGGAACCCGCATGAGGGTCATCCCGTTCTGGACAATGGCAAGCAGCATGACACCGAGGAACATCCCGCTGACCGTCCCCACACCACCGGCAAGGCTCGCGCCCCCCAGCACAACCGCTGCAATGACGTTCAGCTCTTTGCCGACGATGGAGTTTGGCGCGACAGCTTGGACGAGCAGCGCCTGGACAATGCCGGCTACCGATGCCATGGCCCCCATGAAGGCATAGACGAAAATCCTGACCATCTTGACTGATACCCCGACCCGTTTGGCCGAGATGGCGTCCCCACCTACCGCATAGATGCTCCGGCCCAATCGCGTGTAGAAGAGGAGGCCAGCGGAGAGCACCATCAGGACAAACCACAGTGCCGTGACGATTGAGAGGCCGTAGGGCAGCCCCTCGGCGGTGTAGAGCGTGATGACCCGGATGTCGGCAAAGGTGCGAAAGTACTGCGGCAGGGCATAGATCCACCGCCCCTTGGAGAAAACGATCAAAAGGCCGTAGTAGAGGTTCATGGTGGCGATGGTCGTGATGATGGGGGGCACGGCGAAGCGGTCGATCAAATAGCCATTGACCGCACCGAGGATGATTCCGATCACCAGGGCGCTGAAGAATGCGAAGAGCATGGAGCCGCCGACTCTCAAACAGATGAGCACCGTCAGGTACTCGGCGATGGTCGCGGTGGCGGCAAAGGAGATATCGATCCCCCCTGATATGAGGACAAAGAGCACACCGATTGCCATGATGCCGGTGAACGCGTTGCTCTTGAGGATGTCAAACGCATTCTCCAGGGTCAGGAAGTTGGGATTGATCGCGGTTATGATGATACTGAACACCACGATGATGCCGAATATGTAGGTTTCATGCCTTGCCAGCAGTCTCTTCATCTCACACTCCATTACATTGCATGAAAGTCGATGAACGCTTGAATATCGTTCTCTGTGGTTGACGATGAGTCAAACTCACCGATGATCCGTCCTCGGTTCATCACCAGCACCCGGTTGCAGTTGTAGAGGACCTCAGCGATTTCATCGCTGATGATGAGGACGGCCATCCCCTCTTCAGCCAGTGCCTTGATGATGGAGTGAATACTCGATTTTGCCGCCACGTCAATGCCGACCGTAGGATTGTCCAAAATGAACAGCGTGGGATTGGTTGCAATCCACTTTGCCAGGACCACACGCTGTTGATTACCCCCCGAGAGGGTCTTTACCGCCGAAGAGGGGGAGGAGATCTTGATCTGAAGCGCTTCGACATACTCGAGAACCTTCTCGTGCAACCCTTCGTCATCGAGCAGGCCGAGTGAAGAGAGGTGGTTGTCCAAGATCGTCATGACGATGTTCTTGGAGATGGATTGGTCGAGGACCAAGCCGTCGGAGAGTCGGTTCTCAGGTACACACGCCACCCCCATGGATACCGCTTCTTGTACAGACTTCAAGGCAACCGGCTCTCCATTGATCGTGCAGGTGCCGGAAGTCGGTGGATTGAGACCAAAGAGCGAGTGGGCAAGCTCAGTGCGCCCCGAGCCGAGCAGGCCGGTGATCCCGACGATCTCCCCGGGGTAGACCGTCAGGTCGATATCATGAAAGTTGTCCTTCTTGGAGAGTTTGGTGCAGCAGAGCACCGGTGTTCCAGCCCTCTCTTTGTTCAGTGTATATGGGGTGTAGGAGCTGGTGGTCCCCGTCATGAGGTACTCCAGTTTCTTGGCATCGATGTCCGATGCCTGATAACACCCGATTTTTTTGCCATCCCGCAGTACGGTGATGCGGTTGGCGACCGTCATCAACTCATTGAGCTTATGGCTGATGAAGAGGGTGGCGACACCCTTCTTGTTCAAATCCTTGATGACCGATAGCAGCGCATCCACCTCCTTCTTGGTCAATGCCGTGGTCGGTTCGTCCATGATGAGGAGTCTGACATCCTTGGTGAGTGCTCGGCTTATGGCAACAAGCTGTTGGTCGGCCATGGAGAGGTGCGCGACCTTCTTGTCCAAGGGGAGGGCGATGCCGATCTGTTCCATCGCCTGGATGGCGATTGTTCGGCTCTGCTTCCAGGATATGAAGCGTTTTGAGCCGGACATCGTATCACCGATGGAGATGTTCTCTTGCACGGTGAGGTTGGGGAAGAGTGACAAGTCCTGGTAGATTACCTGAATGCCATGCTGGAGTGCGTCCTTGCGGGAGAGCTGGGTGTATACCGAGTCCCCGATGGTGATCGTCGCACCGGCATCGGCACGTTCAACGCCACAGATGATTTTGATCAACGTTGACTTGCCAGAGCCGTTGGTACCGGCCAGACAGTGGATCTCTCCCGCCTGGATATCGAAATCGACATCAAAGAGCGCTTGGACCCCTGTGTATCGCTTGTTGATCTGTTGCATTGAAAGGAAGCTGGACTGCATGGTGATACTCGAATCTCCGCTGACCATGAGATGGTCGAAATGAGCTCCGGAATCACTTGATGGGTATCCCGGAGCTCGTTGGTTGCTCAACTAGAATCCGAAGCTATCGACGTTCTCTTTCGTGATGTCCACCATGGCGTTCACCATGATGATATCACCTTCAACAGCTACGCTTCCAATTCCCGGGACCTCCTTGAGGTCCTTGATCTTGCCGCCTTCCAGCATATACTTGGCTACCCAGTTCAATGCATATCCTGCATCCTTGGGATCCCAAAGTATACCCTTGGTCATCGAGCCATCCTTGAGGTACGGAGCGGCATGGCCCGGAATGACGGTTCCAACGACTGCGACCTTACCGGCCAATCCCTTCTCCTTGAGCGCCTGGGCTGCTCCCGGAGGCCCGAGGCTTCCAAAGCCGACGATGCCCTTCAGGTCCGGGTACGTCTTGAGCAGCTCCAGGGTCTTCTGCTTGGAGAGCTCTTGGTCCTCCCCACAGGGGATTCTCGTGGTGACGAGCTCGAGGCCAGGATACTTCTCCTTGGCGTACTTGATCCCCTCGTCAGCCCACAGGTTGTGCAGTGGTACAGTCAGGCTGCCGACGAAAATCGCATACTTGCCGGTGGGACCCATCCCTTCGACCAACATGTCCCAGGTCCGCCGGGCGAAGGCGACGTTGTCGATGAGTTCAATATCGACATCCTTGCCGGCCTGGTCGGGCGATTCATGGGTCAAGATCAGGATACCCTGCTCCCGAGCCTTTTTGAACACCGGCTCAAGGGCCGTGGCATCGTTGGGGGTGATGCAGATCGCCGCCACCTTCTTGCTGATCAGGTCTTCGACCATCTTGACCTGCTGTGCCGGATCTGCATCGGCGGGGCCGATCTGATACGCATTGAGCCCGAGCTCCCGCTGTGCCTGCTTGACTCCTTCCTCAAGTCTGTTGAACCACGGGATCCCCGTGATCTTGACCACCGTTACTACTTCCGGTGATCCTGCGGGGGCTTTTTGCCCCTGAGCGAACACCATCGGAGCAGCGATCAGTGCGATCAACATCAGCAAGACCGCTGCCTTTGTACGTCTGTTCATACGTTCCTCCTTCTGTATTGTATCCGACCTACCGTCGGAGATGCACGAATTACTTTCCCTGCCCATAGTGGTCGCGTGCAAAGAGTTGCATGGCACGCATATCATCTTCGCTGATGATATTCGGGGTTCCCAACATTTTAGCGTAGATATATACCTGGGCAGATTTTTCGACGACATGGCAGACCTTCAGCGCAGCGGGGATATCAGCGCCCACGCAGATCGTGCCATGGTTCGGGACCAACACGGCATTGCGATCGCCAAGCCCCTCGACCACATGCTTGGCAAGCTCTGGTGTTCCAGGCAAGGCGTACGTACAGCTGATCACCTTGTCCCCGACAATCTGGACAAAGTCCTCGCTGATGCCCGGGATGTCGACTCCGGTCACGCCGAATGCGCTGGAGAAGATCGGGTGTGTGTGGATAACCGCGTTCACATCCTTGCGTGCGTTGAGGATTGCGATGTGGAAGTGGTGCTCGATCGAAGGTTTGCGATGACCCCAGACAACCTCCAGGTGTTCATTCATGACAACAATATCTTGTTCACGGATCTCTTCGTATGGAATTCCGCTTGGTTTGATATAGATCAGGCCGGTCTCGACGTCCCTGATGCTGATGTTCCCCCACGTACCCACGGTCAGATGCAGGGCCATCATGGTGTTCCCGGCGTCCACAATTCGCTGACGGTACTCTTGTTTAATCGTTTGACTTTCCATGCTTACCTCTTGGAAATGTTAAAACTAAATTGAGAAAAGTTAATAATTTAACATTCATGTGAATATTACACCCGAATATACCCGCTGTCAAGAAAATTCCAAAGTATTTAACTTCATTACTAATAAGTACTTTCTCAGTACGGTACAAAAATTTAGTAGTTGCAGACACCGATACATTCACAGTATACTTGTTAAAATACGAGGCTCGTGCATCGGTGGATTATTTGTAAGTTTGCGACCATACTGCTTAAGACTGGAAGATGCATTGCGCGTTTGACTTGTATGAGGGGGAGTCCAGCACATATGACCAAGAATGAACGATTGGCACGCATGAGAGCATATGTAAAGAGCCAGGGAACATCCACGATCCAAGAGATCGCCAGCTATCTGGGGGTCTCCCATATGACTATCCGCAGAGATCTCAATACCCTCGTTTCGGGCGACCCAATGAAAGTCATCCACGGCGGGGTTGTCTACAGAGAGGAAGAATCAGAACAACACAGCGATCGCTATTGCCTGCAGCATGCAAAGAGCACCATGTACGAAGAGAAGATGCGAATTGCCAAGAAAGCGGTCTCCCTGCTTGAGCCGGATGACATCATCATCATCGATGCAGGGTCCACCGGTGAGTTCATCGCCTCGCTGCTGCCGGAGGATATCTCGCTGACGGTGATCTGTTATGCGCTGAATATCGCCCAAGTGGTCGCTCAAAAGAAGAACTGCTCCCTGATCGTGGCAGGGGGGTACTTTCATCAAAGCTCCATGGTCTTGGAGAGCGATGAGGGGTTGGCCTTGCTGAAGCAACATCGTGCCAATAAGACGTTCATCACCGCCAGCGGGGTAAACCATGAGCTTGGGGTGACCTGCTCAAACTTCTTTGAGCGGACCACAAAGCAGACGGCCCTCCACTCGGCCAGTACACGGATTCTTGTTGCCGACTCATCAAAGTTCGGTGTGGTCAAACCAGGCCACTATGCCGATATCACGGACTTCAATATCATCATCACCGATTCGAACATCGCAGCCGATCAAAAAGCACCGATCGAGCAGCTTGGCACGATCACGCTCTACTGCGTGTGATCCAGAAATAGCTCATCACCACCACAAGCCTGTTGGCGTCCAACAGGCCAGGGAGAGAACGCCCCCCACAAAGGGGCTTGGGGGGGGTACCATAGGCGGGCGCCTCGATGGGTCGTTCCCTTACAGGTGATGATGAATCTCCACCAGGTACTTGGTGTAATCGAGACCCATCTTCATGTCTTCATAGGTGTCACGTTCGTATGAGAGGTCATGGTCGGTGGTTATCCATCTCGGTTTGCATGCCATGATCTTGGGCATCAGGCTCGGGTAGTTCATCACCCCATACCCTGAAGGCCTGAATTCGAAGTGGTTGTACTCCTCTCCCCCACGTTCACTGCCCAATAGGAACGGTGATTCCAAGAGGGTGGGCAGAGAGGCGTAGTAATCCTTCAGGTGAATGATCGGGCAGCGTGCCTGATACTTGTCCAGATAGTACACGGGATCTCCGCCACCCAGGGCTATCCACCCCAGGTCAGGCTGGAACTTCAAAACCTCAGGGTCAATGCTATCGAGGATGAGGTCGAGGATGGGCACTCCGTCGACCTTAGTGATCAGATCGTATCCATGGTTGTGGTACAAGAGCTGTACCCCATGGTTCTTGCAAAGGCGGGATATTCGCTCAATCTCCCTGACGCACTCGCTGAAGCCTCGTGTGCCTGGCAAGAGGTGGGCCGGAATCTGGTCGATGGTCAGAAACTCAACCCCCAAGGCGGTGCGCTTCACTATCACTTGCTCGGTATTCTCAGAAAACTCCTGGTAGCGGATATGATCACAGAGGATGGTGAGTTTGCTCGATTTCATGAAGTGAAGGATATCGCTGCTCTCCCACCCAAACATGCCGTAGAGCTCCAGTCCGTCAAACCCTATTTGGGCAAGCCTATCCATGATCTGGTGAAGATTTGTCACGGATTCGTCACGAAACAGGAAGGTTGGAGAGGCAAACTTTACTGAACTTGTCATAAAAACCTCCAATTTTGCGTTACTTGTAGTACAGATAAATATCATTAGTTGTTCTACAGGTGATAGTACTACTCAACCCCATAATATGGGAATTGTCAATGAAATACCCCGATTATTTCAGTAAATTTTGATTGACATCGCAAATAATGTATGTTTTAATGATTTTACAGTTTAATTGTTCTACAAGTAATAGCGATGAATTCAATATGAACACCGCACTTGTAGAATAACTAAATGAGGAGGAAAACATGAAGAGAAAATTATTCGTATCTCTCTTGGTTCTTGTACTGGTACTCGGTGTTGTCGGCGCAGCCGGATCATCAGAAAAGAGTACTGCTGAGAGTGGCCCCTACATTGGATTTACCATCTTTGACTACACGAATACATTCGTGGGGTATATCCGCAATGGTATCAACTACCATATGGCTGACAAATACCCAGATTTGAAGTTCATGATGGTCAATGGGGAGAATGATCAGGCGACCCAGACCGAGCGGATCGACACGATGATCAGCAGAGGTGTGGACGTGCTGGCGGTGAACCCGGTTGATACATCAGCTGGTGACACGATTGTCGAGAAGGCACGGGCTGCAGGACTTCCCATCGTATTCTTCAACAGAATGCCGACGATGGAAGTGCTCAACAGCTATGACAAGGCGTGGTATGTCGGACTTGACTCATTCTATCAGGGGCAGTTGGAAGGCGAGATGGTCGCCGATGCCTGGAAGGAGAACCCTGCCAAGTTCGATACCAATGGCGATGGTGTCCTTCAGTACGTGCTGATGACAGGAACCCCGGGCCACAGTGATGCCACCGACCGGGCCAACGGCTTCTACGATGCCATCAAGGTGTCCGGTATAGCGGCTGAGCAGCTTGCGACCCAGCCTGCAAACTGGAGTACCGCCACGGCTGTTGAAGTGATGAACTCATGGATTGGAAAGTATGGTGACAAGATTGAGATGGTCATCTGTAACAACGATGCCATGGCCCTTGGAGCTGTTGAGGCACTGAAGGCAAACGGCATGATCACAGCCACCAAGATCGTCCCGGTCATTGGGGTCAACGCGCTGCCCGAGACCGCTGAGCTCATCAAGAGCGGCGTCATGCTCGGTTCAATCCTTACCTCCACCTACGATGCTGCACGTGCGGTCATTGAGATTAGCATGAATGTGGCCAATGGACGGCCCGCTGATGCAGGATTGGAGTGGGCGATGGAAGGCAAGATTGTCAAGATTCCCGAGAAGAAGATCACGATTGAAAACGTCGATGAGGCCATCTCTGGGTACAAGCTGGCCAAGTAATCACTCACGATTGTGATTGTGAATGTCATGGGGTGTGGTGAGGGCGTTGCCTTCGCCACACCTTGATGGAAGAGATGAGGACAGTACGATGGGTCATGAATCATACCTGCTTGAAATGAAGAGCATCTCAAAGAGATTTCCCGGTGTCCAGGCACTGCAGGACGTCCAGTTCAATGTCAAGGCCGGTGAGGTCCATGCACTGATGGGAGAGAACGGAGCAGGCAAATCGACGTTGATGAAGTGCTTGTTCGGCATCTACCAGATGGACGAGGGTGAAATTTTCATGGAGGGTGCTCCTGTACAGATCCACAACCCCCGCAAGGCACTGGACAGCGGGATTGCGATGGTTCAACAGGAGCTTGAACAGATTCCCCAGCGCAATGTCATGGATAATATCTGGCTTGGAAGATACCCTCGCAAAGGACTCTTCATCGATGATGCCAAGATGTACGAAGATACAAATAAGATCATCGAGCTCTTCAATATGGACATCGATCCATATGCCCAGATGAACCACTTGTCGGTATCGACAAAACAGATGGCTGATATCATCAAAGCCGTCTCTTACAATGCAAAGGTCATCGTTCTGGATGAGCCGACCTCATCGTTGACCGAGAAGGAGACTGAGTCCTTGTTCCAAATCATCAAGCGGCTGAAGGAGCAGGGAAGCGGAATCATATACATCTCACATAAGCTCGAGGAGGTCATGGCCATCTCCGATCGCGTCACCGTGCTGCGCGATGGCCGCTGGGTGGCTACCGAACGCACCGAGGATATCACCACCGACGAGTTGATCAAACTGATGGTCGATCGCGACCTGGAGAAGCGCTTCCCGCCGAAGGACAAAGAGATTGGGCAGACCGTGTTGAGCGTGGAGAACCTCAGTTCGGTGTACAGCCCGCAGATACATGATGTCTCATTTGAGGTCCGGACTGGAGAAATCCTGGGTATCGGCGGACTGGTCGGAGCGGGCCGCACGGAGTTGCTCGAGTGCATTTTTGGCATGCGTACCGTCTCTGAAGGTGCGGTGTACGCCGGTGGAAGGAATCTCGTGGGGTCTCACAAGAGTTGCAAGGACTTTGGCATCGCGATGGTAACCGAAGAGCGGCGTGAGACAGGCATATTCCCCATGATGGACATCAGATGGAACACCGTCGCCTCAAGCATTGACAAGGATTGCACCGGCATGGGGCTCATCTCCCTCAAGAAGGTTGAAAAGAGTACCCAATGGGCAGTCGATGCCATGAGGATCAAGACCCCGACGCTCAAGACGCTCATCAGCTCCTTGTCGGGAGGGAATCAACAGAAGGTCCTGCTGGGCAGATGCCTGCTCAATGAACCGAAGATTCTGTTGCTTGACGAGCCGACTCGGGGCATCGATGTGGGAGCAAAGTATGAGATCTACCAGCTGATGATAGCCTTGGCCAAGGAGGGCAAGGCGGTCATCTTTGTTTCTTCGGAAATGCCGGAGCTATTGGGAATTGCCGACCGGATTCTTGTGATGAGCAATGGAAGGAATGCGGGCATTGTGGATGCCGAGAGTTGCACACAAGAGATTATCATGAAGCTTGCAGCAAAATATTTATAGCTTTGAGGAGAATTACCATGGAGAAATTTGTATTCAGGAATATCGAGGATGCTCCTGCCTATGACGTTGCAAACTGTGAGAATGGTGCAGGCACCATTGCGAATATTACCCTCTTCGGAGACGAGCCTCAAATGCCGGTGGTTGGGCCGAGAAACCCTGAACAGAACGATAACTTCCACTATGTCCATCGCACGACCCTCCCGGTCGGTGGTTCGGTGGGTGAACACCCTCACACGGGAAACGAGCAGTTCTACCTGGTCATTGAGGGGGAAGGCGAGGTGACACTCTCTGGTGAGAAGTTTCCAGTAAAGCCCTGGTCCATCGCACTGATTCGTGACGGGGGGTCACACGGCATTAGAAATACCGGTGACAAGCCCTTGGTATATATCTGTGTAGAAACAGGGCTTGTGAACGGCTGAGTCCGACTGTCAGGAGAGAACAGGCATGAAAATTACGCAGAGCAAAGATAAAGCTGAAATGATACGGTCGGTGAAGCACTTTTTGATGCAATACGCAATATACCTGGTTTTGGTAGCCATTATTGTGACGATCGTGATCTTGGAGCCATCGATATTGAGTGTCAGGAATGCCACGTTCATCCTTCAACAGGCAGCTCCGAAGTTGATCATTGCCCTCGGCTTGGCCGGTTTGATCCTGCTCGGGGGGACCGATTTGTCCGCTGGGCGGATGGTTGGGATCGCTGGCGTAATCTGTGCTTCCTTGCTGCAGAAGCCAGATTATGCACTGCGAATTTTCAAAACCATGGCCCCACTTCCGATTATCGTGCCACTGCTGATTGCCATTGGGGTGTGTGTGTTCTTCGCCATGATGCACTCGATGTTGATCTCGTTTTTTCAGATCGCCCCATTCATCGCATCGCTGGGAATGCAAATGATCGTCTACGGGGTGATGTCGCTCTACTTCGATGGTGTGAACAACTCGTCGCCCATCGGCGGCTTTGATACCAGGTTCACGAAGATCGCCCAAGGATCCATACAGATGGGGTCATTCAGGTTGCCGTGGATAGTCATCTATGCACTGGTGATCACCTTCTTCTTCTGGGTGCTCTGGTATCGCACGACACTTGGGCGCAACATGTACGCCGTCGGTGGCAACAAGGAAGCGGCCATCGTGTCCGGTGTCAACACAAAGCGGGTTATAATACTGGTGTACATCCTCGCCGGCGTGGCATATGCATTGGCTGGTTTTCTGGATGCAGGAAGGACCGGGAGCGCCACCAATGGCTTGGGGGAGGGATACGAGCTCGATGCCATAGCATCCTGTGTTGTTGGAGGGGTTTCCTTGCGAGGCGGAGTGGGGAGGATAAGTGGGGTCGTCACCGGAGTGCTTATTTTCCAGGTTCTCAGCTATTGTCTGGTCTATATGGATATCAATCCCTATATCCAGTTCATCATCAAGGGAATGATAATAATCTTTGCGACGGTTGTTGATACACAAAAGTACATCAAGAAGCGTTAGAATATCAACAATCGGCCAAGTAGGCGCCGACTTGTATTATAGTTCATACGATGCGTTTGGAGGTACAGGTACATGGCAATGAAAAAACAAAATGTCACGGAAAAAGCGTATTCAGAACTCATGAGTTTACTGCTGAGTGGGAAGTACGAGCCTGGTGATAAGCTGCCTTCAGAGAACGAGCTGAAAGATCAGTTTGGTGTGAGCAGGAATACGATCCGTACCGTGTTGAACCAACTTGCAGTGTTGGGGATCATCGAGACGCGCAGAGGGGATGGCAGTTTCCTCAAAGAGATAGGCACCCAGATCTACGTCAACAGCTTTGTCCCCTCAGTATTGCTGAACGAGGATGATTTGCTTGGCCTGATCGAGTTCAGACGGGGCGTTGAAGTTGCCGCTGCACGTCTGGCAGCAGTGAACGCCACCGGCGATGATCTGGCCAGCATGAAAAACTACTTCAATCAAATTGATAAGAACGATACCAGCAGCCATGACTTCGCCCAATGGACAAATAGCTTTCACCTGAAGATTGCAATTGCGTCAAAGAACGAGCTGTTTGTCAGGCTCCTTGAGTTGATCGGATGGATCATCACGTCAAAAATGGAGCACTTCTTGTACTACAAACCGAATGTGGAAGACTCTAGTTTTTACCACTACATGGTCTATCAGTGCATCAAGTACAAAAAACCAGATGAAGCGGCGTATCTGATGGATTGCCACATGAAGAACCTCGTCCTGCGCGTCGAGGACTTCATCGAGTATTCAAAGACGCATACCAAGGAAGATCTTGAAGCGCTGAAACAACAAAAATACGTACAGAACATCATTAAGATGGAAAAATAAAAAGATACACGTTGTGTAACGATTTCTACAATGGAGGGACAATGGATACATTTTCGATACCTGAGACCATGAAGGCCATGACGCTTGTTGCGTACGACTCGCTGAAGCTTGCAACAGTAGCGGTTCCAAAACCGGGACCCGGTGAGGTGCTGTGCCGTATCAAAGCTGTTGCCATCTGCGGCTCTGACCCCAAGATGATCCATGGGGGCTACAAGTTTGCACACTGGCCGCCGTACTTCCCATTCATCATGGGACACGAGTGGGCTGGCCAGGTTGTGGCAGTCGGTGAAGGTGTCAAGGATTTTGTCCCTGGCGACCGCGTGGCAGGAGAGGCCCATGCAGGATGCGGCAAGTGTGATAACTGCAAACGGGGCCATTATACCGTCTGTCTGAACTATGGACGGGACGGGAGGGGTGGCTCATTCGATGCCGGGCATCGACACTACGGCTTCTACTGGCAGGGTGCCAACGCACAGTACAACGTCTACAAGGTAGGGGCGTTGCACAAGATTCCTGATGATATGGATTACAATGTCGCCGCCTTGTGCGATACCGCCGGTGTCGCATTCCATGGGGTTCAGCTTGCCGGTGTTACCCCTGGTGGCACCAGTGTCGTGATGGGACCCGGTGCCATCGGCCTTTGTGCCATGATGGAGTGCAAGGCTCTTGGCTCAGGCCAGGTCATCATGATCGGACGGGGTGCTAAGTTGGAGATGGCCCGCCAGCTTGGAGCAGATGTGTGCATCGACTTCGAGAAAGAGGATCCCGTACAGCGCGTGCTGGAACTGACCGGGGGAGTGGGGGCCGACGAGGTCATGGAGTGTTCGGGGGCAATCGATTCGCCGCTCAAAGCGTGTCGGATGGTACGCAAGACCGGCTCTGTCGCGATCATCGCCACCTACCATGACGATGAGGTGTTGATTCCTGCCAATACCGTCAACTTCAATGAGATCCGAATCGTGGGCTCCAAGGCAAATCCAAACGTCTCCGACCAGGTGATCCACATGCTGGCGACCGGTGCCATTCAAGGTGAGGCGCTTATCACCCATAGGTTCGCTTTGGAGGAGTATGAGAAGGCGATCGATGTCTTTGAGAACAAGAAGGATGGATCGTTGAAGGTCATCATCAACCCCTGATGGATCGAGAGGAGTCAACCATGAGTAACGCTACTATGAAAACGGCTGTCCTTCACGAGTTTGGACACCCCTTGGTCATTGAGACACGGCCCATTCCCGAACCGGGTGCTGGCGAGGTATTGGTCGAGGTGCGAGCCAGTGGCCTGTGTGTCTCGGATATCCACATCCAGGAAGGGATCATCTCCAGTGTGCGCCTTCCCTATACCCCGGGCCATGAGATGGCGGGTGTCGTTGCCAAGATTGGAAAAGGGGTCAAGAATGTGCAGGTCGGCGACCATATCGTCGGTGCAATCGACGTCACCTGCGGCACCTGCCGCCACTGCCTCGCCGGACGGTCCAACCTTTGTGAGCACCTGGTCAGGATCGGGTTTGAAAAGGACGGCTCCCATCAGGAGTATGTTGTCATTCCTGGAGAGAATGCCTTCAAGGTGGCTGACAGCGTGCCCTTTGATCAGATGACGAGCATCACTGATGCAGTCGGGTGCATGTACAATGCGATCAAGAACCGCGCACAAGTGAAACCTGGCGATCGTGTCTTGATTCTCGGTACCGGTGGGCTTGGCATGAACGCCATCCAGATAGCCAAAATCTTTGGCGCGGAGGTGTATGCGACGAGTCGTCAGAAGGACAAGCTGGATATCTCCCTCGAGATGGGGGCGGATGCGGTCATCAACACCAAGGAACAAAACCTCTATGACGAGATTGTGCGCATCACCGAAGGCAAGATGTGCGATGTGGTCATTGACAACATCGGCATCAAATCAACGGTCAACGATTCATTAAAGCTAGTGCGTGCCGGAGGTCGCGTCATCGTCGCTGGGTATAACGACCCCTGCTTTGAGGTGGACTACCAGGATGTGATGAAGTATGAGAAAGAGATCTTGGGCATCCGTGGCATGACCAAGCTCGACCTCGTCGAAGTGATTGCACTGGTCGAGAAGGGGAAGATCGTACCCTTTGTCTTCAAGACCATACCGTTTGAGCAGATCAATGAAGGCTTGGAGATGTTGAGGACCGGCGAAGCCAAGGGCCGTGTGGTGCTCATCATGGATGAAAGACGGTAGGAGGCGAGGACGATGAGAGATGCGGTACTGGTAGTCGGCAGCGGCATGATGGGCAGTGGCATCGGTGCCATGAGCGCGCTCGCTGGAGTCAAGACCATCTTGGTCGATGTGGATGAACAGCTCGTCCGTGCTGGTCTGGAGCGTGCCTTTGCGTGTATCCAGCTCCGCCTCGAGAGTGGATTGAACACCAGCGAGGAGGCAGAGCGGGCATTGGCGTTGCTCACTGTCAGCACATCCGTGGAGGATGCATCTGGTGAGGCGTATCTTGTCATCGAGGCAATTGTGGAGAGGGTGGAGGCCAAGCAAGCACTCTTTCAGCAACTCGATGCGCTCCTTCCCCCCGAGGTACCGATTTGTAGCAATACAAGCGGCCTTCGGATCACCGATATATCGCGGCTCTGCTCCCACCCTGAGCGGACGATCACGACACACTTCTGGCTCCCTGCCCATCTCGTCCCCTTGGTGGAGGTGGTCATGGGAGACAAAACCGACCTTGACATCGCTCACCGTGTCATGGCCGAGCTGCGTCGGTGGAAGAAGTCTCCGGTTTTGGTGAAGCGCGACCTTCCTGGCCAGTTGGCAAACCGGGTGTTCCAAGCGATCATCCGTGAGGCCATCGACATCGTGGCTTCAGGGTTGGCCAGCGCCGAGGATGTAGATACTGCCATCAGCTGTGGCATGGCCATGAGATTTCCTGTGTGGGGCCCGCTTCAACACCTCGATGGTGTTGGATTGGACCTTGGCTTATCGGTGCAGGAGACGGTCCTTCCTGATCTTTGCGCCGACAGGCATGCAAGCCAGTACCTCAGGGATCTGGTGGAGCGCGGTCACCTGGGCGCCAAGTCTGGTGTCGGGTTCTATGACTGGAGCGAACGCAGCATGCCCAAGGCCATGGAGAAGCGAGACCGCTTCATCATTGAGGCGGTCAAGATAATCAATGAATTGGAGCGGGAGTGAGAGCGGGGAGATGAAGCAGTACTTTGTTTTGGGGTCATACACAGAGCCAATCTTGTTCGGTACGGGAGAGTTGTTTCAGGGAAAGGGCAGGGGGATTTCCATCTGCTCGTTTGAGGGTGGCGTGATCGAGGTGATCAGCGAGATCGCACTCAAGAACCCATCCTTTCTTTGCATCGATGAACCGAGGAGAAAAATCTATTCAGTCAACGAGCTGAAGGAGTACCTTGGCAAGTGGGGAGGAGGGCTTACCCAGCTCTCCTATGGCGAGGATCTGTCAATCGTGGAGGAGGGGACGTGGAATGTCGGGGGAACGGATCCGTGCCACATCGAACTATCTCCAAACGGTCGTTTCGTAGCGATAGCGAACTTCGCCAATGGCTCGGTTACCAGCTTCTCGGTCGATGGATCGGGGGCAGTCGTTGATGGGTCGAGGTCGATCATTGCGCATGAGGGACAGAGTCTTCACCCTATCCGGCAACGGGGACCCCATGCCCACAGCTGTGTCTTTTCCAAGGATGGCAAGCTGATGCTCGTCCCCGACCTCGGCATCGATCGGGTTGTGATGTACACGTATGAGGGTGACCGCCTCACCCCTGCTGCTGAGCTTGATATAGTGGTACCGCCGGGAAGCGGTCCCCGCTACGGAGAATTCAGCAAGGACGGTACGCGATTCTATCTGATCAATGAGATCAGCTCACAGGTGATGGTGTTCTCCTACGAGGAAGGGGACTTTTCGCTGTTGCAAACCGTACATACCCTGCCAGATGATTTTACTGGTGACAACATCTGTTCGGATTTGCACGTGACTGGCGATGGGACGATGCTCTATGCCTCGAACCGTGGTCATGACAGCATTGTCTCCTACCGTGTTGTTGAGAATGGCTTGCTTGCATTTGTCGACCGACAAGGCTGTGGCGGTAAAACGCCGAGGAACTTTGCCATCGACCCTACCGATTCCTTTGTGCTCGTCGGCAACCAAGACAGTGATGATATCACCATCTTTGCCATCACCGAGACGGGAGCATTGCACTTGGTCAATCAATTTCATACCGGGTCCCCGGTATGTATCAGGTTCTTGCACACCACCTGATGGTGGGCTCTCCTCACTGACAACATCTCCCCCCGTTCATCCATACAGGGGGAGCATGCCGCAGGCGATACTCTCGAGTGCCGTTTTGAGGTCAGCCGTAGAGTACGAGGTACACCTCCATCGGGTGTTCGCTCAAAAATGCCTCGATGGCTGCCGTTGCCACCGCAAGTGCTTCCTCCTTGGGATAGCCGTAGACGCCGCTGGCGATCAAGGGGAAGGAGATGGAGGTGAGGTTGTGCTCCTTGGCCAAGAGGAGACTGTTGCGGTAACAGGCGGCGAGGAGCTCTGCTTCCCCGCTCTTGCCATCCTGGTAGACCGGGCCGGCGGTGTGGATGATGTGACGGGCCTTGAGGCCGAAGCCCGGGGTCATGACCGCCTCCCCGGTCTTGATGGGAGCAAGTGGGGTACACGCCCTGGTCAATTCCTCGACACCGGCGGCCTTGAAGATGGCACCGCACACCCCGCCGCCCATCCTCAAGCCGACATTGGCGGCGTTGACAATGGCATCGGTCTTCATCGTGGTGATATCGTCATGGACTGTGTAGAGTGGCATGACTCCATTGTACCACACTATAGGCGAAAGAGCTCCTCTTCGATGAAGAGATCGACGAGGCGGGGGTCGAACTGGGTACCACTGTTGGCCTTCAGCTCTTCGATGGCCAGTTCAAGGGGCAGCGCTTCGCGGTATGGGCGGCGCGC
>JALOBD010000227.1 GCA_023228445.1 Sphaerochaeta sp.
GATGCTCTACCCGGCGCGCCGCCTGATCATCGGCCATGCACTGGGAGACGGATACTACTTTCGCTTCGACGATGAGCTGACCCTCAACAAGGAGGACATTGTCTCCATCGAGCAGACGATGCGGGCGCTGGTGGAGGGCGACCACGCCATCGAGGAGGTGGTCCTGCCCTACGAGACGGCCCTCACCTACTTCAGGGAGAACCACTTCGACCAGACGGTGGCACTGCTCAAGACGCGCAACGACCCGAAGATCACCCTCTACCGCCTGCTGGGATTCCTGGACATCTCCTACGAACCGTTGCTCAACCGCAGCAGCCTGATGAAGGTCTGGGAGCTGAAGCCCTACCAGGAGCAGGGGATGTTGCTCCGCTACCCGCGTTCACACGATGTACACACCCTCCAGCCCTTCATCGACAACCCGCTGCTCTTCTCCGTCTTCAAGGAGTACAAGGCGTGGGGCAGCATCCTTGGGGTTCAAGCGCTCGGCCAGCTCAATCAGATGGGCAATCAGAATACCGTCGAATCCTTCATCCGCCTCGCCGAAGCGCTACAGACGAAGAAGATCGCCTCGATCGCCGACCAGATCAACCTCCACTCCTCGGTCAAGGCGATTCTTGTGGCCGGTCCTTCGTCATCGGGCAAGACGACCTTCTCCCACAAGCTGGCCATCCACCTGCAGGTGTTGGGCAAGAAGACCATCAAGATCGGGCTGGACAACTACTACCTCCACCCCGACAAGGCTCCCCGGGACGAGTGGGGCAAACCCGACCTTGAAGCGCTCGATGCACTCGATGTCCAGCTCTTCCAGCGCGACCTCAACGACCTCTTCGACGGCAAGGAGGTGATCATCCCCTCCTATGACTTTAGAACCACCACCCGCTCCTACGACTCGCAGCCGGTGCGGATGGACAAGCGCACCCTCCTGATCATCGAGGGCATCCACGGCATGAACCCCGACCTCACCGCTGCGCTCGACCGGGAGTCGATCTTCCGCATCTACATCTCAGCACTCACCCAGCTGAACCTCGATGACCACAACCGGATCAGCACCACCGACAACCGGATCATCCGGCGCATGGTGCGTGACTTCCGCACCCGGGGTGCGAGCGCAGAGACGACGCTGAGCATGTGGCCGTCGGTGCACCGTGGCGAGGATCGCTACATCTTCCCCTACCAGAACAACGCCGACGCAATGATCAACAGCGCACTGGACTATGAGCTGGGTGTCCTTACCACCTACGCCCAGCCACTGCTCAAGATGGTCAAACCCGGGTCAGGGGCCGTCTACGAGACAGCCCGCCGGCTACTGCGATTCCTTGAGCACGTCAACCCGATCCCCGATACACTCGTCCCCGCCGACTCGTTGCTCCGCGAGTTCATCGGCGGCAGCGAATTCGGTGTCATCTGAAAGAGGAGTCAATCCATGGAAGTCTATGCAACTGAACGCTTGGACAGAGAGCAGCTCGAGCAGAGCCTGGGATCGGATGTGAAGCTCTACCCCAAATCGGTGACCAACCTCGGCGAGTGCAGCATCGCCTTGGTACGCCAGGGGAGGCAGCGATACCTGGTCGCCTGCGGCAGCGGCCCCATCTACGATGAGTTTGACGGAGAGATGCACGGCGCGATCAAGCGCTGTGGTACCACACACGCAAACCGTCTGATCCTCAATCGCTACCTTCCCTATACCGTCCCCTCGGCCAACACCGCCCAAAAGCCATCCATCGGTCTGGGAGACCGCCTCGGTGAGGCGACGGGCGGACACATCGCGGCGCTGGGCGAGAGCGCCGTCTACCCGATCTTCGCCCAGCAGTCGATCAGGGAGTTGAACTTCACCGACCGCACGTTCAGCGATGTCATCGACAGCGCAGCCTGGGCGGTATTCGCCCATGGGTGGACCGCCGCATGGGGGGCCGATGGCGATCACCTCAAGAGGGAGGCGGAGGTGGCCAACGCCCTCAGCGACGGTGCGACGATGATTACCCTCGACTCAAGCGAGCAGATCGACAACACCATCCAGGGGCTTGACGAACAAGGGCTGCTGGCCCGCTATGAGGCGCTGGATGAAGGGATACGCTCAGCCTATGAAGAGCGCTACCGGGACAAGGCGCATACCATCGGTGATGTCACGATCACGCTCGACGGCACAAGCCTGGCACGTGATGTGTTGATCTATGACAAGGCCCTCACCTTCATGCAACAGGTATGGGAACACCAGATCAAGGAGTGTGGCCGACCCATCGACTTCGAGATCTCCATCGATGAGACAGATACCCCCACCGACGTGAAGAGCCACCTCTTCATCGCCTTGGAGCTGAAGCGACGGCAGGTCCTCGTCTCCACCCTCGCCCCCCGCTTCATCGGTGAGTTTCAAAAGGGCATCGACTACCGAGGCGACCTTGGCCTCTTTGAGGAGGACCTCGTCCTGCACAGTGCCATCGCCCGTCACTTCGGCTACCGCCTCTCAGTGCACTCCGGCAGCGACAAGTTCTCGATCTTCCCGATCCTGGGTCGACTCCTTGCAGGCAGATTCCACATCAAGACCGCTGGCACCAACTGGTTGGAGGCGATGCGCCTGATGGCCCAAAAAGACCCTGGCCTCTACCGACGGATGCACGAGCATGCCCTCACCCGATTTGCTGACGCCACCGCCTTCTACCATGTGACCACCGACCTTGGGGCTATCAAGCCTCTTGCAGATGTGACGGACGAAGAGCTGGAAGCGTACCTTGGGGACGACAACGCACGCCAACTGCTCCACATCACCTACGGCTACCTCCTCCTCGATGAGGATGGGGCGGGCAAGAAGCTCTTCAGGGATGAATTCTTTGCCCTCCTGGCCAAGGAGGAGGAGTCCTACCAGGCACTCTTGTCCTCCCACATCGGACGCCACCTCGACCTCCTGGGCTTCAGGACGGCAGGGTAGCGGAGGCAATCGGTCCCTATGTGACAAGAGCCAAGGCGGCCGGATCGGCCGCCTTGGTTATGGCTCTGCGCTGATACAGATCCGTTGGATTGCGATCAGACGTTGTAGAGGTGCTTCAGCTGGTCGAAGAGCAGCGCCATCTGCGGCTTGCACTTGCCACAGACCGTCCCGAATCCGGTTATTGCCTGCAGCTCCTCAAGCGTCGTGGCCTCCTTACTCTTCACCAGCTCCTCGACCTG
>JALOBD010000228.1 GCA_023228445.1 Sphaerochaeta sp.
TTCATCATCCTCTTCGTAGTCCTCATCACCTTCGAAGGGGTCTTCGAGCACCAAGACGGGCCCGTCATCTTCGTCGTCTTCATCGAATTCGTCATCATCCCAATCAGGGTCGATGCCCCCTAAGAGCTCGAGGAACCCCAATAGACTTCCAGAGCCCTCAGAGGGAACGGTCCCTTCCCCACCGACACAGATCGGCTTCTGCTCCTCCTCGACGGTGAGGACCTTCTCCAGTGTGATGTCATGGACCCAATTGGCGCCGAAGTCATAGATATAGGTCATCTTCCGTTGGTTGGCTTCGCCGAGCGTCACCCGCTCCTCATCAAGGAGTTCACTATCGCCCCAGCCGAAGTCACGAGAGATATCCTCACCTGGCATGATGCGGATCCACTTGCCGATCTTGAACTCGTGCAGGTGCATTCCGTCCCAGCCAAAAGCGACTTGGATGATATCGTGCAACTCTTGGTAGGTGATGTCTTTCGGTAGGTGGAAGCGTCTCCACACACTCTGGTCAGGGGAGAGGCGCAGGCGCACCTTCATCGAGACGGCGAGAAAGAGCTCTCGGGTGATCTCCTTCCTCCGCTCTTTGAGCAGATCAGCGAAGAGCGCCTTGGCATCGACCGTGCGCCGGTTGATCGTCACCGGCAGGTCACTGATCTGTGTGCGCGCCTCCTCAAGGCCAGTTTCCAGCGCCCACACGCTCAAGTCCTTCAGTTTCTTGCGCTCATAGGCGCGTTCAAACTCCCTGGTAAAGGTGCAGTGCTCCCCCTCATCCAAGTAGAATGCCACATCCTCGGCGTCGAATCCCTGCGCTATCAGACCACGCTCGAGAAAGGCGATGATCCCCTCTCCATCGATGATTGAGAAAAACCTGTCCGTATCGAGGAAGTCGAAGAGCAGGGCAAAGCTGGTGGCGCTGTTGCGCAGCAAGAGGTAGTAGTGGAGCCCCCCGGCTCCAATAAAGTCTGCCCCCCACGCATAGAAGTCATCATACACGGCCCGTGGAGCCTTACAGCTGTAGTCCAACCAGTTGGCCAGATCCCTCGTACACTTCAGTAACATGGCAAATCTCCTCTTGTCCGTATCATCGAGATAGTTCGAGGGCCATACGTTAGGTGAACATCCGTTTCAGCCGGGCGTTGATATACACTTGGTCGAAGGGAGTCCCATCACTTCCCTCTTCTTCCTCGTCCTCGTCCTCGTCCTCGTCCTCATCGTCCTCATCGTCATCCCAATCCTCCAACCCCGCCCATTGGCGAGCGTATTCATGATCAGGATCTTCAGGATCATCCAGGCTCTCCATGAGGGAGGCGTAGCCCCAGGCGCCACCGCAGTCCTCCCACGGTGCACTGCCCTCCCCGCCGATACAGACCGGCTTTTGCTCCTCCTCGACGGTGACCACCTTCTCCAGCGTAATGTCGTGGGTCCAATAGTCACCGAAGTCGTAGATGTAGACCATCTTCTTCTGGCTGACATCGAGCAAGGTTACATCATCCTCATCGAGGAGCTCAGCGTCATCCCAGCCAAAATCACGAGCGATATCATAGGCCGGCATGATGCGAACCCCCTTGCCGAGCTTGAACTCGTGGAGGTGCGACCCATCCCAGCCAAAGGCGACCTGGATGATATCGTGGAGACTGCCATAGGAGAGGTCCAGCGGCAGGAGAAAGCGTCTCCACACCGAGTAATCGCGGGGAAGCTGGAGGCGCACCTTCACCGAGACTGCGGGGTAGAGCTCGCGGGTGATCTGGGCTCTCCGCTCCTTGAGCAGATCGGCAAAGAGCGCCTTGGCATCAACCTTCTTGCGGTCGATCGTCACCGGCAGCTCACCGATGCGTTTGCTCGCCTCATCAAGGCCGGTCTCCACTGCCCACGCGCCCAAGTCCTTCAGTTTCTTGCGTTCGTAGGCGCGCTCAAACTCCTTGGTAAAGGCGCAGAGTTCCCCCTCTTTCACGTAGAACTCCACATCCTCTCCTTCAAAGCCATGCGCTGTCAGACCACGTTTGAGCGCATCGATGACCTTCTCTTCGCTGATGATCGGCAAATTGTCCCCATCGGCGGTATCGAGGAGCAGGGCAAAGCCCGTGGCGCTGTTACGCAGCAAGAGGTAGTAGTGGAGCCCCTCGGCGCGTACCAAGTCCGCGCCCCACGCGTAGAAGTCATCATATTCGGCCTGTGGTGCCTGGTAGTTGTAGTGCAACCAGGACATTAGTTGCTTGGTACATTTGAGTAGCATGACGTATCCTCACTTGGATTTCATCATACCGAGTTGCGCGGCAGTTGTCATTCAATTTGTGCAATCATCACCGAGTAATTTTTCCCCTGCTCCTTGGCACACCGGGGGCAGAGCGGGTAGTACATCAAGTATCGTTTGATCGTCACCCCCCGCCGCTGTGCCAAGGAGGTAAAATCCTTGGCGAACTCGGCGGTCTTCCCATGCGGCCCCTCATAGACCGCAGAGAGGTACTCACCCTCCAGCGTGAATGTCCCCAGCTCCTCACACGCTCTGTCGATGGCGATGAGGGCGTCCATACGCCACAGAGAGCGGTGGTCGCTGAGAACGATGCCGTCCACTATCTCAGCTGTCTGGGCTTCGATCGTTCGCTTCGCCCGCCTGACCACCGGAGCAAAGTTCAGTGGGATGTACCAGAGGCACACGACGCTCCGCCTGATGAAGTGAAGGTGATCAAAGCGCAGTATCCGGTCATCCCACGCCTCGACATTGAATGGAGGACAACACGTCTGACTACCCATCACATACCTCCCCTCAGTGTGAAAACACTCAGCACCACGTGCGTTGAGGCAGGAACGCGTACGCTTAGAGTGCCGCCCTATTGCGCCCGCTCTCCTTGACCTGGTAGAGGGCGCGGTCGGCCGCCTCGATGAGGCCCTCTTCTCCGGTGATGTCCTGCTCAGGGAAGGATGCCGCCCCGATGGAGACGGTGGTACGGATCTCCTGCTCCCCCCAGCTGATGCGCTTCTCCTCGACCGAGCGCCTGATGGACTCGGCGAGGGCGAGAGTATCGGCGCGGTTGGCTCCGATGAGGACCACCATGAACTCATCGCCGCCGAGGCGGGCGATGATATCCCCGTCGCGCAGCTGCCGGCGTGCAGTGGCGGCGATGGACTGCAGTACCCGATCACCCACTGTATGCC
>JALOBD010000229.1 GCA_023228445.1 Sphaerochaeta sp.
CATTGAACTTGTAGGAGGCCATCGCGCTTTCGATCTTTTGGGCGGTGGTGTTCAGCTGGTGGTAGATCCATCGATCGATGGTGTTCTTCTTCACCGTAGCCATCATCTGGAGCGTGGCACCCTCGAGGTTCATCAGGATGAAGCGGGTGGCGTTCCACACCTTGTTGGCAAAGCGCGACCCGAGCTTGAAGGAGTCCATGTCGACCAGGACATCCTGGCCTTGGGTGGCCATGTAGCAGAGGGTGAACTTCATCGCATCGGCACCGTACTGCTCGACCACCTCCAGGGGGTCGATCCCGTTGCCCAGGCTCTTGCTCATCTTCCTGCCCTGCTTGTCGCGCACCAAGCCGGTGATGTAGATGTCACGAAACGGTACCTCCTCGAGAAACTCCAGGCTCGCCATGATCATCCGGCTGACCCAGAAGAAGATGATGTCATAGCCGGTGACCAGCGTGCTGGTGGGGAAGAAGGTGGCAAGGTCTGCCGTCCTGTCGGGCCACCCGAGCGTCGAGAAAGGCCAAAGCCAGGAGCTGAACCACGTATCCAGCACATCGGTCTCCTGCTTCAGATCAGTTGCACCGCACTTCGGGCAGTGTGTCGGGTCCTCGCGGCTGACGATGCGCTGCTGGCACGCCTGGCACTCCCAGACGGGGATGCGGTGGCCCCACCACAGCTGGCGGCTGATGCACCAGTCGTGGATGTTCTCCAGCCAATGGGTGTAGGTGTTCTCCCAACGGCGTGGGTAGAAGATGACCTTGCCCTGCTGGTGGGCGCTCAGCGCCTTCTTGGCCATCCCCTCCATGCGGACGAACCATTGGTTGGAGAGGTACGGCTCGATGATGGTATTGCAGCGGTAGCAGTGTCCGACCTCGTGGCGGTGCTCCCGTACAGCGCTGATGAATCCACCCTCGGTGAGGTCGTGTACGACAAGGGCGCGCGCGGCGGCAGCATCGATCCCTTGGTAGGCGGCCGGGACATGCTCGTTGAGCGTCCCGTCGCCATTGAGGACGTTGATGCGCGGCAAGTCGTGCCTGAGGCCCGCCTGGTAGTCGTTGGGATCGTGGGCCGGGGTGATCTTCACCATGCCGGTGCCGAACTCTTTGTCGACAAAGCTGTCGGCGATGATAGGAATCTCACGGTCGGTGAGCGGCAGGTGCACCACTTGGCCGATAAGATGGAGGTAGCGCTCGTCGGTGGGGTTCACTGCGACAGCCACGTCGCCGAACATCGTCTCCGGTCGGGTGGTGGCCACGGTGATGAACCCGCTGCCATCGCGGTAGGGGTAGCGCACATTCCACAGCGAGCCGGCCACCTCCTGGTACTCAACCTCGTCATCGGCCAGTGCCGTGCCGCACTTGGGGCAGTAGTTGACCAGATATTCGCCCTTGTAGATCAAATCACGCTCATAGAGGGTGACGAAGGCCTCTCTCACCGCTCGGCTGAGCCCCTCATCCATCGTGAAACGCTCACGGCTCCAGTCACAGGAGGAGCCGATGCGCTCCAACTGCTCCTTGATGATGGCGTGGTGACGCTCCTTGACGAGCCAGGTACGTTCGAGAAAGCGTTCACGCCCCAGGTCCTGGCGTCGCAACCCCTCCTTGGCGATCTCCCGTTCAACGACGTTCTGCGTGGCGATGCCGGCGTGGTCGGTGCCGGGCAGCCAGAGGGTCCGTCTCCCCTTCATCCGGTAGTAGCGGGCAAGCACATCTTGCAGCGAGTTGTTCAGCGCATGGCCCATGTGCAGGATACCGGTCACGTTCGGTGGGGGCATGACGATGGTAAAGGGTTCACCCGCTCCCTCCTGTGGGGAAAAGAGCCCCATCTCCAACCACCGCCGGTAGATGCGATCCTCAAAGGTCTTGGGGTCATACGCCTTGGACAACACAACAGCTTTCACACACGGCCTCCCAGAAAACGAATGCGTCAATAGTAGCAAAATAGCAGAGGCTCTACAAGTGAATGTAGAGCCTCTCAGGTGGTGCAACAATCGTTTCTTATTCGATGGGAGTGACCGCCTTCATCTCGATTTTAACTGAGTATCCCAGTGCATCGAGGTGCTGGATGATCTGCTCAAGGCTGAACATCCCCAAGTCCGGCTTCGCGAGGTCGGTGACCTGACGGATGTGCTCACTGTCAATCGGGGCGACGACACCGGGGAGGATCTCCTGGCCCTGCGGGGTATCGGGGGAGAAGAGGATGAAGGCGCCGATGACCACCACGACGAAGGCTGCGGCCGAGAGGAGGGTCGGCCCCAGTTTCAGTTCAAACGTTCGGCGCCAGAGGTGACGTTTTTGTTCGGGTGCAGGAAATTTGGTCGCCTCGAAGAAGGCCATGACGCGCTCCTTGCTCCCCTTCATCTCGCTGTCGGTGAGGGCCACCGACTGGAGACGGTGGTGCAACGCCTCAAGCTGGCCGAGGCGGCCACGGCAGGCGGCACAATATTGGAGGTGCTCGCCTACCTGGGTCCTCCAGGGTTCACCCAACTCTCCATCCAAATAGGTACTCAACAGTTCGTCATCTACACACATGCGCTACTCCTGGCTGAGGATCGACTCGAGCATTTTCCGTGCCCGGTAGACCCGCACCTTCACATTGCTTTCGGAAATATTGAGCACCTGTGCGATCTGCTTGTAGTCCATATCGGAGTACTCTCTCAGCACAATCACCATGCGGAACTTCTCAGGAAGCTCTTCTATCGCCTCCTGGACGAGCCTTCGCGTCTCCTTCTCCATCAGGACTTTCTCGCCATCGGTGGTGTTGGCGTGGGGAGAAGGTGCCTTTTTCAGCTTCTCCACCATGCTCATCTCCCGACTCTTGCGTTTGACGTGGTTGATGGCCAGGTTCTTGCTCACCCTGATGAGCCAATACTTGGCGTCATTGAGGGAGGGAAAGCCCATCTGCTTGTCAAAGAACCGGATGAACGCCTCCTGACAGATCTCCTCAGAGAGGTCGACATTGCCCGTTACGTGGTACACGACTCTCATCAAGATCGGAAAGACCTCCTCATAGACCAATCTGAATGAGCGTTCATCGTTGCTCTGTACTTCCATAACCGTAACAACTGTCCTCTCTGATAAGTTACATCTTTTTCTCGATGCTGCTGCCGCTTTGCCCGTCTTTCACCACATAGCCCTTCTGTGCCAATTCGC